>NZ_JBVHLU010000094.1:0-41270 GCF_055558835.1 Embleya sp. NPDC025285 | reverse complement strand
CATGCTCAGAGACGGCACCTTCTACAAATCCCGCCCGGCCGAACCGGCCGCAGCACGACCCGCTCACCCTTGACGAAAGACATAGAGGCACCCCCAGGCCGCATCACCTGGCCGCCTCCTCCTTGAACCACCACACGGCTGCGTCTTCTGGAGATTGCGGGTTCACGCCGGCAATGCGCTCGCGAACCGGGTCCGAACCCGATCCGAGACGCGGGCAGTTCGACCCAGGACCGTGCTGAGCCCAGGACATCCGGCGGAAACGTGGTCGATCGGCGCAGAGGCGCGCAAGTCACCCCTGCGTCACTGCCCGAGAGGCAGAGACACCGAACATCGGCTACCAGAGAGGACACTCGACAATGCACAACACCATCGAGGCACAGGCTCCTACGCAGCAGGCGCCGGAAGCTGATCTCCTCGTCCCCCTCCACCTGGATTACGGCATGTCGGTATCGAACGAGACTCCGTTTCCGGGGGCCGTGACCCTGGACGAGCGCCGGCAAATCACCCTGGTGGACGGCGTCCCGATCATCGAGAGCGGGCTGATCGTGCGCATGGCCATCACGTCCTCCGACGTTCACTCGGACGGACAACAGGGCGCGATTGACCAAGGCCAGCCGGACGACGCCACCCCCAATGCCTGACCCGCGAATCCTCGTTGCCACCGGCTCGTTCGACGCCACCGCCGATTTCGTGGTCGAGGAACTCAATCGACGGGGTATTCCGCTCGCACGGATCGACACCGGCGCGTTCCCGGACTCGGTGGACCTGTCGGCGACGTTCGGGCAGGACGGCTGGCGCGGCCGACTCGCGGAGGGTGCCAGGACCGTGCGCCTGGAAGACCTGCGTGCGGTCCTCTGGCGTCGCCCGTCGAACTTTCCGGCGGGCAGTGTCGAGGCGGGCCCCTCTCGGGAGTTCGCCTCGCGGGAGGCCCGTAGCGGCATGATGGGCGTGCTGTACTCGCTCCCCGACGTTGCATGGGTGAACCACCCTCTCGCGATCATGGCGTGCACCAAGCCTGCGCAACTTGCCGCGTTCGCTACGGCCGGTCTACTCGTTCCGGCCACCTGGATCGGCAATGTCCCGCAGGATCACGGCAGCTTCTGTGCGAAGGAATCGGCCGTATCGAAGACGCTCGGCCCGATTGCCTACGACGGCCCCGAGGGGTACCAGGTGCTGTACGTCGCGCGGGTTCCGCCGGAGCATTACGGGCACCCGCGAGCGCGAGCGACTGCCAACTTCCTCCAACACGAGATCCGCGACAAGGTGGTCGAGTACCGGGTGGCCGTAGTGGCGGACCGCCTGTTCATCAGCGAGGCGCACTCGTCCGTGCCGTACCTCGACGTCCGCGCGGCCGGCCGGGACGCGGTCACCTACACGCCGGGGACGCTGCCGGAGGCGGTACGGACGGGCATTCGTACCGTAACCCGCGGCTTCGGTCTGGTGTTTGCCGCATGGGACCTCGTACAGGACGCCACGGGCACCGTTTGGGCACTCGAAATGAACCCGAACGGGCAGTGGGCCTTCACACCCGACCGCGACGACATCTGCCGGGCCATCGCCGACTGCTTGGAGGAGGCCGCAACCACATGACGACTCTCGAAGGAGAAGAAGCAGTCCTACGGCGCATGGCCATGGTTGACGCGTTGATCGCCGGTGGCCACGCGCTCCGGCATGAAGTGGCCGACGCGTTCCGGGAGGAGCCGCGCCACGTCTACGTACCCCGGTTCACGCGCCGTCGTCGGGTCGAAGACGGCTCGTGGGTGTCCGAGGAGGTGGATCGCAGACACCCGGATTGGCTCGACGAAGTCTACCGCGACCAGGTGCTTCTCACCTCGACCTGGCCCAGCATGTCCTCGTCCACGGTGCCTTCGCTCATGGCCGACATGCTCGATGCGCTCGATGTGCGGCGCGGGATGACGGTGACCGAAATCGGCACGGGGACGGGATACAACGCGGGCCTTCTGGGTCGGCTCGCGGGAGACGAAAACGTCCTCTCCATCGACGTTGCCCCGGAACTGGTCTTCGACGCCCGAGCCGCACTCGAAGCCACCGGGCATGGCGAGATCACCGTTGTCTGCGGCGACGGCGGAAGCGACAGCGTGGTCAAGCCCGACAGCACCGATCGACTCATCGCGACCTGCGGAGTGAATCGTCTCCCGGCCGCGTGGCGCCGGGCCGTTCATCCCGGCGGACTCATCGTCGTTGCACTCGGCGCCGGCGTCGCCGTCCTCGACGTCGACGAGGAGCACGGCGTCCAGGGCCGGTTCCTTTCGACCGGGGCGTACTTCATGAGTCTGCGCCCGGCCGACGGCGCGCCGTTGATGGGGCGTCCCGACGACCCCAAGGGGCCTGCGGAGCCCTGCGCGATGCCGGTGACGGCCTGGGAGGACAGCGAGTTCACGTTCCTGGTCTCGCTGTGGCCGAGTCCGGACGAAGTGCTGACCGATGCCTCATCACCGGGTGTGCTTACCCTCTGGCACCGGGATGGCTCGATTGCGACCATCACCGCAGAGGGAATCGCACGCCAAGCGGGGCCGCGACGGTTGGCCGATCTACTGGGCCACATCTGGGGTGACTACCAGGCGCATGGGCGACCGTCGCGCAGTGCGTATCGAATCGCGGTCGCCCCCGACGGGACACACGCCGTGTCGGTCGAGTGCACTGGAGGGGAGTGGGCGCTTTTCCCGCCCTACGCCGGATAGCGGCTTGGTCGAGCTGCGTAGCCCCCGCTTCGGCGGGGGCTACGTGCAGTTCCCCACGGCCGACGGCACGGCGGCCGGTGATGACAGTGCGGTCGCCGGGCTCGGCCGATTGCGCAGGAAGGCCCGAGCCGTTCAGCCCTCCGTCAGTTCCGTGCCCGGGAGGCCGAATTCCTGGTTGAGGCGGTCCCAGAAGCCGTTGCGCAGTGCGCGGCGCAGGTCCTCGTGTGGGCGGAGCGAATATTGCAGCACGCTCTCCGCGTCCACGAGCAGGCCCCGGTCGATCGCCTGGGGCAACATCGGGCCCGGCATCAGGTCGGCGAGGTTCTCCCGGCCGCGCACCACCAGCCAGCGCTTGGCGATCTCCTGGCCGATCCGCCATGCCTGGTCGGCGGTCGGCGGGCCGCCCGGCTGGACCGCGAGCGCGCCGGCGTGCGACGGCGGCAGCATCACCGGTGTCACGCACGTCTCGCAGAACTCGCGATGCAGCATCCGGGTGACGTCGGCCTCCCACACCAGCGGGTCGGCCTGGTTGGTGCCGTATGCCGGCTCCACACCCCACAGGTGCACGCGTACGCCGTAGGACTGCGCGGCCTCGACCGCCGAGACCAGGTCCTCGTCACCGCTGATCACCACGGCGTCGTCGATCGCGTGGTTGCGCGCCAGCGATTCGAGGTCGCTGCGGATCAGCGAGTCGACGCCCTTCTGCTGGTTGTGCGCGTTGAGGTTGCCCAGCCGGACCTTGACGTCGGGCAGCTCGGCGATCTGCCGCTGCTCCACGGTGTGCACCCGCTCGCGCGCCCCGTCGTACCAGTACACCCGCAGCAGTCGACCCTCCGGGAAGACCCGGCGCGCCTCGTCGATCAGGCCGGTGATCAGTTGTTCGGCGTCCACCCGGAAGGCGCGACGCTCGGCCGAGCCGGCCACCAGCAGGCCCATCGCCGCGTACACGTAGCCGACGTCGACGAACAGCGCGTGCGTACCGAAGTGCAGGGGCGGCGAGACGGACTGGACCAGTACGGCCGGTCGGGTGAACGGTTCCGCCAGGTCCGGCAGCGGTCCGGGTCCGGCTTCGAAGCCTGCGACCGGATGGTCCTCGAGCGGACCACCGTGCTCGGCGCCGAGGTCCCCGCCGGATTCGTGCACCACGGCGCCGAAGACGGCCGTCGCGCCCGTCCGGACGTCGTCCTCTCCCGGATCGTGCAAAGTCTCTCGTCCTCCCATGGCCGCTGCTGCTCGATCGGCGTCCGGCCGATGTGTCAGACCGGCATTGTCCTATGCCGGTCGCTGTCGCGTCCTCGCTTGCTCGGCGCGTGATGTCGCGTCATGCGTCACGTGTAACCCGGGGAAAGTCAGGAAAGGAACATTTCAGTCAAGGGAATGCTATCGGTGTGACCGCTGTTGTTCAGTGTGGTGCCGGTAGTGACCCCTGCCGGGTCTTTGCCGATCCGTACGGATCCCGGCACCCAATCCTTGTAGACGAGGCCGTAGCACCATTCGGCCCCGTGCGACTTCGGACCGGAGGGAAGGGAGACGCGTATGCGTTACCGAATCACGAACCTCAGCCGAGCCCAGGAGAAGACCGGGTCCAACCCGGTCAGCTGCGCTGCCGACATCGACACCGTGCAAGCGGCTCTCAAACGAGCCGAGGCATACGGCGAGCGCCTGTACATCCGCCCCGTCAAGGTGGCGGAAGCCGGCTGATTGCGTGAACCGAGGGCGCTTCCCCGTGTGGGGGAAGCGCCCTCGCCATGTCCACAGGCCCTCGGGCTCGGCTCAGTGGCCTCGGGCCACCCAGGCGTCGTAGTCCTTCGCCTCCGCGCCGATCGTCGTCTCGTCGCCGTGCCCGGTGAGCACGCGGGTGCCCTCGGGCAGCGCGAGCAGGCGAGCCTTGATCGAATCGAGGATCACCGGGAACGACGAGAACGAGCGCCCGGTGGCACCCGGGCCACCCTTGAACAACGTGTCGCCGGAGAAGAGCACACCCGGCTCCGGGGCGTACAGGCACACCGCGCCCGGCGCGTGGCCGGGGGTGTGCACCACCCGCAACTCGGTGCCCGCGACGGTGATCACCTCGCCGTCGGCCAACGCGGCGTCCGGCGCGCGGTCCGGGTACACCACGTCCCACAACATCCGGTCCCGCGGGTGCAGGTGGATCGGCGCACCGGTGAGTTCGGCCAACTCGGCGGCGGCGTTGATGTGGTCGTTGTGGCCGTGGGTGAGCACGATGCCGGTCACCGTACGATCGCCCACCCGGGCCGCGATGGCCGCCGCGTCGTGTGCGGCGTCCACGACCACCACCTCGCGGTCGTCGCCGACGATCCACACGTTGTTGTCGACGTCGAAGTCCTGGCCGTCGAGCGAGAAGACGCCCGAGGTGACCACGTGGTCGATCCGCGTCACAGGATCACCACCGAACGCAGCACGTCGCCGTGGTGCATCTTCTCGAACGCGGCCTCGACGTCCTCCAGGGTGATCCGCTCGCTGACGAACGCGTCCAAGTCGAAGCGCCCCTGGCGGTACAGGTCGATCAGCGTCGGGAAGTCGCGCGAGGGCAGGCAGCCGCCGTACCAGGACGACTTGAGCGCGCCGCCGCGGCCGAACACGTCGAGCAGCGGCAGTTCGATGGTCATCTCCGGAGTGGGCACACCCACCAGGACCACGGTGCCGGCCAGGTCGCGGGCGTAGAACGCCTGCTTGTAGGTCTCCGGGCGGCCGACCGCGTCGATCACCACGTCCGCGCCGAAGCCGCCGGTCAGTTCGCGGATCGCCTCGACCGGGTCGCCGGCCTTCGAGTTCACCGTGTGGGTGGCGCCGGCCCGGCGCGCCCACTCCAGTTTGCGGTCGTCCAGGTCGACGGCGATGATCCGCGCCGCGCCCGCGAGCCGCGCACCGGCGATGGCCGCGTCGCCCACGCCGCCGCAGCCGATCACCGCGACCGTGTCGCCACGCCCGACGTTGCCGGTGTTCATCGCCGCGCCCAGGCCGGCCATCACCCCGCAGCCGAGCAGGCCGGCCGCGGCCGGGTCCGCCTCGGGGTCGACCTTGGTGCACTGTCCGGCGGCGACCAGTGTGAGTTCGGCGAACGCGCCGATGCCGAGCGCGGGGCTCAGTTCGGTGCCGTCTTCCAGCGTCATCTTCTGCTTCGCGTTGTGCGTGGCGAAGCAGTACTGCGGACGGCCGCGTCGACACGCGCGGCAATCGCCGCACACCGCACGCCAGTTCAGGATCACGAAGTCGCCGACGGCCACCTCGGTGACGCCCTCGCCGACCGATTCCACGACGCCGGCGGCCTCGTGGCCGAGCAGGTACGGGTACTCGTCACCGATGCCGCCCTCGCGATAGTGCAGGTCCGTGTGGCACACGCCGCACGCCTGGACCTTCACGCGCGCCTCGCCCGGACCCGGGTCCGGCACCACGATGGTCTCGATCGAGACCGGTGCGCCCTTGCCGCGCGCGACGACGCCGCGTACCGACTTGCTCATGTCCTCCGCCTCTCCCCAACCGCTGGATGCTCCGCTTCGCACCTTATGGCTTCGCCTCGATGAAGCCCCGGACCCCGTCCGCGCACGGTTGTACGGCGATCGCGGACAGCAGGAGGCCGGAGAGTCGGATCATCGAAACCACGCCGCCTCCTTGACCACGAGAGCGTGACGAAGGACGAGCCGTAGATGGCGACGTCGAACCGGTTCACGGGGTGATGGGTCGTGCTCCCGTTGCCAGCTCCGTGATCGCCCTGTACGAGTCAGGATCTGTGGTGTTTTCTCCGAGATCGATCGTTTTGCGGGTGCCGTGGTAGTCACTCGAACCGGTGGTGATCAGCCGCAGTTCGCCCGCCAGCCCGCGCAGGTGCGCCCGCATCGCGTCGTCGTGATCCATGTGGTCCACCTCGACACCGGCCAGACCGGCATCGGCCAGTTCGGCGATCGTGGCGTCCGAGACGGTCCGGCCGCGCCCCACCGCACCGGGATGGGCGAACACCGCGACCCCGCCCGCGCCGGCGATCAGTCGGACGGCGTCGATCGCGTGGATCTCGTACTTCTCGATGAACGCCCGCCCGCCGTCCTTGAGCCACTCGGCGGTGAACGCGCCCGACACGTCCGCGACCACGCCCGCCTCGACCAGCGCGGTGGCCACGTGCGGCCGACCCACCGCGCCGCCGCCCGCGATCTCTTCGACCCGGGCCCACGTGATCGGCGCGCCGAGTTCGCGGCAGCGCTCGACCATCGCCTCGGCTCGGCGGACCCGGTCGGTGCGCACCAGTTCGCGGGCCCGGGCGAACTCCGGTTCGGTCGGGTCGAACAGGTAGCCCAGCATGTGCAGGCTGATCCCGCCCTCGGCCACACACGAGATCTCCGCGCCCCGGACCAGGGTCAGCCCGTCCGGCAGCGCCTCGACCGCGGCCGTCCAACCGGCGGTGGTGTCGTGATCGGTGAGCGCGACCACGTCCAGACCGGCCGCGCGTGCCTTGACGACCAGTTCGGCGGGCGTGTCGGTGCCGTCGGATGCGGTGCTGTGGGTGTGCAGGTCGATGCGCACGCTGACCTCGTCTGCCGGGAGGGTCGATGGACGCTCCCGACCCTAACGACCTCGGCCGAGCGCCTTCATGGGGCGGCCGTCCGGTCCGGGCGGCCGCCGTTCCGCTCGCGGCGCCCGTCGCGGTCCCGTCCGCGCGCCTTCGGGCGCGGGCCCTTTCGTCCCGGAGCGGTCAGAACTCCAGCAGTTGCGGGGACAGCGCGCCGCACGGCAACAACTGCAACTCGGCGCCGGCGTCGCGCAGATCGGTGAGCACCACGTCGTCGTAGACGAGATGGCCCGCCTTGCCCGGCCACAGGATCGCCCACAACCACAGGCCCATCGCCTCGCCCGCGTACACCGCGCGGTCGGCCGGTGCGTCGATCACGCACCACAGCGGGGTCGGCCGACCGGCCGCCATCACCTTCGCGGGCGCGGACTTGACGAAGTCGGCGCCCGGGTCGGGCCCGGTCAACCCGGCGTACCGGGCGCCGAGTCCGACGCCCACCTCCTCGGCGATCAGCAGCAGTTCGCCGCGTCCGCCCAGCGGCGCGGGACCCGTACACGCCACCGCCACCGCCCGTGAGCCGTCCCGATCGTCGCCCGCGTGCGCGACGCCGGTGTACAACCAACCCACCGGCAGCGGCCACGGCAGCCAGACCGGGACCCTCGAGCGGCGCACCACCGCGTCCAGCGCCTCGACGCTGGGTGGCACGACGGGTTGCAGCGGGGGAACGGCGCCATGGATCTCGCACTCCCACGTCTGTGAGAACAGACCCGGAGCGCGGACCCGGCCGCCGCAGCGGGGGCAGCTCGGCTCGCCCTTCATAGGACTAGACGGTCCACTGCCCGGGGCCCCGCGTCAAGGACGATCACTCCTTCGGTGCGCCCACACCCCCGACCGGCGTACGGGAGCGCCAAGGCGTGTCCTCGATCCCCCGTCGGGCTCCGCGCGTGAGCGCGGCGAGGGAGCCCGAGGGGCGGATGGGGTGTCGGGCGTCGTGGAGCCCGACGGGGGATCGAAGACTCCCCTGCGCGCCGGGTCGCGCGCCCTCGCGCTGCCGGGCGCCGCGCGGCCTGCGGTCGATGTCCCGCTGCACGTCGGCGCCGGGGACTAGGCTCGGCAGGCATGCGGCTCATTTCCTGCGTCGGCGCGATCGTCCTCGATTCCGAGGGGCGGGTGCTCCTGGTGCAACGCGCGAAAATGCCGGGCGAGGGGCAGTGGTCGCTGCCCGGCGGGCGGGTCGAGGACGGCGAGACCGACGCGGTCGCACTCGCCCGCGAGATGGTCGAGGAGACCGGGTTGCAGGTGACCGTCGGACCACTGGTCGGGTCGGTGCTGCGGCCCGCGCCCGGCGGTGGGACGTACGAGATCAGGGACTACGCGTGCACGCCGCACGGCGGGGCGCTGCGCGCGGGCGACGACGCGGACGCGGTCCGGTGGGTGGCCACCGGCGAGCTGAGTCGGCTCGACCTGGTCGACGGACTGCTCGACGCGTTGCGCGAGTGGAACGTGCCGGGGGTGGCGTGAGCGGCGACCACGCGCGGCTGCTCGTGGTCGGCTCGATCAACGCCGACCTGGTGGTCCGGGTGCCCCGGCACGCGCGGCCGGGCGAGACGGTTCTGGGCGGCGACCTGGTCGTGCACCCGGGCGGCAAGGGCGCCAATCAGGCGGTCGCGGCGGCCCGGTTGGGCGCCGACGTCGCGTTCGCCGGGCGGGTGGGCGACGACGACCACGGCCGGATGTTGCGGGCGACGCTGCGCCGGGAGGGCGTGCGGACCGACGCGACGCGTACCGTCCCCGGCGCCTCGGGGGTGGCCTTGATCACGGTGGACGACGCGGGCGAGAACACCATCACGGTGGCGCCCGGGGCGAACGGGCGATTCGGGCCGGCGGACGTTGCCGACCTGGCACCGGCGATCGAGGCCGCCACGGTCGTCTCGCTCCAGTTGGAGATCCCGCTCGACACGGTATGGGCGGTGATCCGGTGCTGCGAGGCCGCGGACACCCGGGTGGTGCTGAACCTGTCGCCGGTCGTGGCCGCGGACGTCCTGACGTCCGCGTCGGTGTTGCGGGTGTGCGATCCGCTGGTGCTCAACGAGCATGAGGCGAGCGTGACGACGGGCGCGGCGGCGGGCGACGCGGGCGAGGCGCTGAAGGTGTTGCGCGCGCTCGATCCGCGTCCGCGTTCGATCGTGCTCACCCTGGGCGGCGGCGGCGCGCTGGTCGCGGTCGGCGACGCGGAAGCGGTACACGTGGCCGCGCCGAAGGTGGCCGCGGTCGACACCACGGGCGCGGGCGACGCCTTCACCGGTGCGCTCGCCTGGCGGCTGGCGGCCGGCGACGATCCGGTCGCGGCGACCCGGTATGCGGTTCGGGTGGGCGCGGCGGCGGTCCGGAGCGCGGGCGCCCAGTCGTCGTATCCGACGGCGGACGAACTGCCGTAGGGCGAAGGCCACGCGGACCGCGAAGGCGCCTTGGGACGCGTAGGCCGCCTCGGGACGCGGAAACGGGCGGGCCGCGCCGTCCCTGGGCGACCCGCCCGCGTTCGATTCCGGGGGCGAACCCCGGGTCGGTGCCGATCGGCGAGCGATCAGCCCTCGATCAATTCGGGGCGTCCGGGCTGCTCGCCACCACGCTTGTCGCCGTAGCTCTCCTTGGGCACCATGACCTTGCGCTTGAACACGCACACGAGCGTGCCGTCCTGCTTGTAGCCCTTGGTCTCCACGTACACGACGCCGCGGTCGTCCTTGGACTTCGACTCCCACTTGTCCAGCACCAGCGTCTGCCCGTAGATGGTGTCCCCGTGGAACGTGGGTGCCACGTGTCGCAACGACTCGATCTCCAGGTTGGCGATCGCCTTGCCGGAGACGTCCGGCACCGACATGCCGAGCAGCAGCGAGTAGATGTAGTTGCCCACCACGACGTTCTTGCCGAAATCGGTGGTGTTCTCGGCGAAGTTGGCGTCCATGTGCAGCGGGTGATGGTTCATCGTGAGCAGACAGAACAGGTGGTCGTCGTACTCGGTCACGGTCTTCCCGGGCCAGTGCTTGTAGATCGCACCGACCTCGAACTCTTCGTAGTAGCGGCCGAACTGCATGTCGGTCCCCTCTCACCTGGTGGCACATCGATCAGGACGTTCGCGTCCGACGATCGTCGAGCCCCGGTCGGATACCCGCCCGGATGGGTCGGGTGACGACGGCTCGGCGAGTGCGTCGGCGGATGGCTTTGAGGATAGGGACGTTACCGGTGGGTCAGTAGAGGCGTACCAGTGACGTAGGTCATGGGGTGTGGCGACGTCGACAGGTGCGACCGGAGTCGTCCGGATCACCGGGGACGCGTGGTCGCGGACCGGCGCTCCCACCGTTCGCCGCGTGTGGTCGGGCCGGTCAGCCCTTCCGAGCCGCGTAGTACACGTTGAGGAAGTCGCCCTCCAGGGAGTGGCTCTCGATGTCGGTGAAGCCGACGCTCGTGAGCGCGGCGCGGGCGGCCTGTCGGCCCCACACCGTGCCCAGGCCCTCGCCGCCCTCACCCAGCGAGACGGTCATGCAGTAGAAGACCGAGAACGTGTACAGCCCCGGACCCAGGGGATGGTCGAGGTTCTCCTCCAAGCGGCTGGAGGCGTTGACCTCGCCCATCAGGAACACGCCGTCCTCGCGCAGCGCGTCGGAGATCGCCGCCAGCGTGCGGGTCGGCCGGGCCAGGTCGTGGATCACGTCGAACGCGGTGATCAGGTCGTGCGAGCCGAGCGGCTCGGCCGCGTCGACCACCGCGAACTCGGCGTTTTCCAAGCCCAGTTGCTCGGCCTCGCGGCGCGCGGCGGCGATGCCCTGGGTGGAGATGTCCACGCCCTTGACCCGGCTCTTCGGGAACGCCCGGGCCAGCACGTTCACCACGTGCCCCTGACCCGTCCCCACGTCCAGCACGTCGATACCCGCCGTCAGGCGCTCGGTCAGCCCGGGCACCATCGGCAGTACGCCCCGCACCAGCGCCGCGTCCCAGATCCGGCCGGACTCCTCGGCCTGGAGCGCCTGGAAGCGCGGATAGGCCGAGTACGGCACGCCGCCGCCCTGCCGGAACGCGTTGACGACCTGCTGCTCGACCTCACCCATCAGCGCCAGGTACTGGGTCAGGCCGGCCAGGTTCTCCGGCCCGGCCGCACGGGTCAGCGACGCCGCGTGCTCGGGCGGCAACCGATACGTGGCCGTCTCCGGGAAGTACTCGACGATCCCGCCGACGACCATGCCGCCCAGCCACTCGCGCACGTAGCGCTCGGTCAACCCGCAGGACCGGGCGATCTCCTCGCTCGTCGCGGCCGGCATCCCGGCCATCGTGTCGAACAGCCCGGTCTGGTGGCCGACGCTGGTCAGGAAGGCCAGACAGGCGTCGTCGAAGATGTCGAGCATCCGTCCCGCGAAGGCTTCCCGTCGCGCGGGGTCGACGTCGATGACGGTCATGGCAACTCCCGATCGGTCGGCTCGACGGGAGCCGCCGTGGGTGCGCGAACCCCTGTCCATCCGGGGTGTGGTCACCCGGGATGTCCGGACACCGAGAGCACGGGCGACGCCCGCGGGGACACAAATGTCTCCTTTGCCACGCTACGCCCGATCCGACGGGTTCGAGGCCCCGGACCCGCCGCCGCTCGGGTCCGGGTTCAGGCCCGATCCGCGTACGCCGGCACGCTCACCCAGAAGTCGGCCAGGGCCGCCGCCGTGGCGTCGGGCGATTCCACGTTGGGGGAGTGGTGCGTGTCCGGGATCACCACGTGCGGTACGCCCAGGCGCTCGGCCATCTCGGCCTGCCAGGGCAGCGGCCACGCGTAGTCCTCGACGCCGGAGACCACCAGCGCGGGCAGGCCGGCGGCCACGAGCGCGGCCAGTTCGGCCACCCGGTCGGGTTCGGTGCGCAGTTGTTCGGCCATGCCGAGCAGGCCCTCGGGGGTGGTGCCCAGCCAGCGGGCGTGCACGAATTCGGCGATCACCGGGTCGGCGGGCGGCAGCAGACCCTCCTGAAGTTCCACGGCCCGCATCGCGTCCCACACCTCCTGCCGGGAGAGCACCGGGAGCACCTCCTCGAGCAGCAGGAGCCGGGTGATCTCGTCCGGGCAGATCGCCGCCGGGCCGGTGCTCATCAGGGTCAGCGAGGCCAGCCGGTGCGGCGCGCGCAGGGCCACCGAACGGCACACCAGGCCGCCGAAGGAATGCCCCACCAGATGGATCGGTTCGCCCGGGGCCACCGCGTCGGCGATCGCGAGCACGTCCGCCACGAGCGCGTCGCGGGTGTACGCCGCCGGATCCGTCGGACCCTCGGTCTCGTACTGGCCGCGCTGGTCCACGGACACCGTATGGAAGCCGCGTCGCGCCAGCGGGTCGCCGAGCGCGATGAAGTCCTCCTTGCTGCCGGTGAACCCGGGCACCAGCACGGCGGTGCCCAGGCGCGGCGCGGCGGTCGGCGGGGCGGACTCCAGGACGGCGAATCGTCCGCGCCCGGTCGCCAGGCGACGGGAGCGGACGGTCCCGGGCAAGGTCAGAAAGCGTGGCGTACTCACGCCTTCGAGCCTACTTACCCGCAGGTACGACAATGGCCTCCGCCGCGAAGCGCGGACGTGATCGTCCACACTCAACACCGGAGGCCGTCGGCTTCATGTTCGAGCCGATCTTCGAGCCGGCCGTCGAGCGTCGGCCCTCGTGGGTCAGCCCTCGTCGGTCGCCACGGCGCCGGCCTCGGCACCCTCGGGACGGCGACGGGTGCGACGACGGCGACGGCGCGGCACGCGCTCGCCGTCCGCGTCCGCGTCGACGGCCGGGCCGTCGGCGGGAGCCGCCTGGGCAGGCACGGTCGACGGTTCGACGAACGTCGCGGTCGGGTCGAGCACGACGGCCTCGCCGGTCTCGCCGTTGACGCGACGGCGACGGCGCGAGCCCGGTGCCCGACGGCGGCTGGGGTCGCTCGCCTCGGCGTCGGCCGAGGACGGGCCCGAGGCGGCCGGCCCGGACGCGGCGGGACCGCTGCGGCTGCGCCCACCGGTGCCCTTGCGGCCCGAGTTGCCCCGGCTGTTCTTGCCGGTCTCGCCCAGGTCCTCGACGTCCTCCGCGCCCAGGCCCGCACGGGTGCGGTCGGCGCGCGGCAGCACGCTGCCCACGGTGGTGGGGATGTCCAGGTCGGTGAACAGGTGCGGCGAGGTCGAGTAGGTCTCGACCGGTTCGGCGAAGCCCAGGTCCAGCGCCTTGTTGATCAGGCTCCAGCGCGGGATGTCCTCCCAGTCCACCAGTGTCACCGCGGTGCCGGAGGCGCCCGCACGGCCGGTGCGACCGATCCGGTGCAGGTAGGTCTTCTCGTCGTCGGGGCACTGGTAGTTCACCACGTGGGTGACACCCTCGACGTCGATTCCGCGGGCCGCGACGTCGGTGGCCACGAGCACGTCCACCTTGCCGTTGCGGAACGCGCGCAGCGCCTGCTCCCGCGCACCCTGACCGAGGTCGCCGTGCACGGCGGCGGAGGCGAAGCCGCGCTCGGCCAGGCCCTGGGCCAGGTCGGCCGCGGTGCGCTTGGTCCGGCAGAACACCATCACCAGGCCGCGCCCGTTGGCCTGGAGTACCCGGGCCATCAGCTCGGGCTTGTCCAGGCCGTGCGCGCGGTAGACGCGCTGCTGGACCGACTTGACGGTGGCGCCCGCGTCGTCCGGCTCGGACGCGCGGATGTGCGTGGGGCGGCTCATGTAGCGGCGCGCGAGGGTGATGATCTGACCCGGCATGGTGGCCGAGAACAACATCGTCTGGCGGCGGGCCGGGAGGCGCTCGACGATCTTCTCGACGTCGGGCAGGAAGCCCAGGTCGAGCATCTCGTCGGCCTCGTCCAGCACCAGCATCTTGACCTCGGACAGGTTCACGTGACCCTGTCCGACCAGGTCCAGCAGTCGACCCGGGGTGCCGACGACGACGTCGACGCCCTTCTTGAGCGTGTCGATCTGCGGCTCGTACGCCCGCCCGCCGTACACGGCCAGCACGCGCACGTTGCGCAGCTTGCCGGCGGCCTGGAGGTCGTTGGTGACCTGTACGCACAGCTCGCGCGTGGGCACCACGACCAGGGCCTGCGGCGTACGCCCGGCAACCGTGCCGGCGGGCGCGCGGCCCGCCTCGATGTCGGCCGCGACGGTGATCCGCTGCAGCAGCGGGATGCCGAAGCCGAGGGTCTTGCCCGTTCCGGTCTTGGCCTGGCCGATCACGTCGTTGCCGGACAGGGCGACCGGAAGGGTCATCTCCTGGACGGGAAAGGCCTCGATGATGCCGAGCGCCTCGAGGGCCTCGGCGGTCTCCGAAAGTACTCCGAGTTCGCGAAAAGTTGTCAGGGGTCCAGCCTCTTCTGTGTGTTTGGGGGCCGTCCGTACCGAAAGCGGGTCGAGACCATGGCGCCCACCGAAATTGCGGGGCGCTCCACGGGACCTCTCGCCTTCGGGCGGCCACCCGAGCGGGTCGGTCGGAGCCAGTCGTCCTCCGACCGGGCATCCGCGTTCACTACCACTGTACCCGGCGAGGTGCGGCCGGTGGGGTGATGCTCATTACTGCTTGTCCGGAGATGGGCGACTCCGCCCGGACGTGGTGCCCCCGTGACCATGGTGCGCTCACTACGCTGCGTACTTGTGAACACTGGGGCGGCGGGCACGGACGAAGGGGCCGACATGAGCGCAGGTACGGAGCCGACCGGGGAGATGCGGGCCGCCGTGATCGAACTGCTCGGCGTACTCGCCTACGGCGAGATCACCGCCTTCGAGCGGCTCGCCGAGGACGCCAAGATGGCGCCGACGGTGGACGACAAGGCCGCGCTGGCCGCGATGGCGGTGGCCGAGTTCCAGCACTACACCCTGCTGCGCGATCGCATCGCCGCACTGGGCGCGGACCCGGCCGCCGCGATGGATCCGTTCATCGCGCCGCTGGACGAGTTCCATGTGCACACCGCGCCCGCCGACTGGCTGGAGGGCCTGGTCAAGGCGTACGTGGGCGACGGCATCGCGGCCGACTTCTACCGCGAGGTGGCCGCGCACCTGGACGAGGTCAGCCGGGATCTGATCGTCGAGGTGCAGCGCGACACCGGGCACTCGGCCTTCGTGGTCGACGCGGTGCGCTCGGCGATCGAGCGCGACCCCAAGGTGGCGGGCCGGCTCGCGTTGTGGGGGCGGCGGCTGATGGGCGAGGCGCTCAGCCAGGCGCAGCGGGTCGCCGCGGAGCGTGACGTGTTGTCCACGATGCTGATCGGCGGCGGGGCGGGCCCGGGCTTCGACCTGGCCGAGATCGGGCGGATGTTCAACCGGATCACCGAGGCGCACCAGCAGCGGATGGCCGCGCTCGGCCTGGCGTCCTGACCCGGAGCGGGCGCCCCGAAAACATTGCCGAAAACCCGAGAGTGGGTGGGTCCGCACGCGGATCCACCCACCCTCGGGTCGTGCGGGTGCCGGTGTCGGCACCCGGTCCTCAGGCGTTGGCGCCGAAGCCGACCTTGCGCGCCGACGACTCGCCGATCTCGACGTAGGCGAGGCGGTCGGCGGGCACGATCACCCGGCGGCCCTTCTCGTCCGTCAGGGACAGCAGCTTGGACGCCCCCGACAGCGCGTCGGCGATGGCCCGCTCGACGTCCTCCGGGTTGTCCGTGCTCTCCAGCACCAGTTCCCGCCCGGCGTGCTGTACGCCGATCTTGATCTCCACGGCTGTCCCTCCGGCCTTGAAATTCTGGAGATCGGCGCCGCGACGACCGCGGGCCGTACCCATTCCAGCAGGCTAGTCGAGAGCCGGGGTCACCCCACGCCATGACGGGTACGCCGAACGCGAACGCCGGACGGGAACAAGCGCGTCCTGGGCCCGACGCCGCAGGTCGGCGGGCGTTCAGTGCTGCGGGTCGTCCTTGCGCGGGAACCGCGAGATGCCGCGCCAGGACAACGACGAGACCAACAGCGAGGCGGCGTCGCGCGGGATGGTCGCGCCGCGCGCGATCCAATAGCGCGCGGTGACCTGCGCCATACCGGTCAGGCCGATCGCCAGGAGCATCGACTCCTCCTGACCGAGCCCGGTGTCCTCGGCGATGATCTTGCTCACCGCCTCGGCGCACATCTCGCTGACCCGCTCGACGCGCTCGCGCACGGCGCTCTCGTTGGTCAGATCCGACTCGAAGACCAGACGGAACGCGCCGCCGTCGTCGTCGACGAACGCGAAGTAGGCGTCGACCGTGGCGGCCACGCGGAACTTGTTGTCGTGCGTCGACTCCAGCGCGCGCTGCACCGCCGCGAACAGCGCCTCGCAGTGCTGGTCGAGCAGCGCCAGATACAGCTCCAACTTGCCGGGGAAGTGTTGGTACAGCACGGGCTTGCTGACGCCGGCGCATTCGGCGATGTCGTCCATCGCGGCCGCGTGGTAGCCCTGCTTGACGAAGACTTCCTGGGCGGCGCCGAGGAGTTGCGTCCTGCGCGCGAGCCGGGGCAGCCGGGTACCGCGAGGACGGGGGTCCGCATCCTGGATGGCTGTCACGGGGCTCCTCAAGGTGTCGCTCAACGTGTCGCGGACACCGGATGGTTCGGTGATCCGGCGGGTCTCTCCACCACGTCATCCTACTTTCGGGTAACCCAGGGCGTAAGTTTCGTGGCGCAACGAAACAGGATCCCGCGCCTGTCACAACCCCCGCAAGGGGGCGCGTGAAGTGCGCGGAGGGTGCTCGCGAGCCCTGGGCGACGGTTCGGAATCGACGCTCATCGATAGTCGTCGTCCTCCTGGCGCCCGACTCCTCGGCGCTGCTCGGTCGCGTCCGCGGGGTCCACGCCATCGGGCACCGACTCCCATACGGGATCGCCGTCACCGTCGTCCGCCACCACCGCGGTGTGCTGATCCACCGCGTCCGGAACCGGAATCTCGGGGTCGTCGGCCGTCTCGTCGGAGAGTGCGGCGTCACCTTCCGTGACGTCTTCGAACTCGGGGGTTTCGTCGATGCGGTACATACGGCCTCCCTGCCCGTGCGGTGCGCCGCTATGCGGGCTTCCCGCAAGTCCATGATCCGCCCGGCGTGCGTTGCCGCACTTTCGGGATCGATGTCGAAACGTGATGTGGGAAGCGTTTACAGTGACGTCATGAAACAGGGCATAAGAGTCGAGAGCACCCGGGCCGACGAAGCCGGTCGAGGCATCCGCCCTTCCGTCTCAGTGATCATCTCGTAATATTGCCCACCGTGACGACCATCAGCCCCGCAAGCGAAGCCGACGCGACGCCTTGGCCTGCGCGTACGGTCGAAGTCGCCACCGGCAGCGCAGTCGTGGTGCGCCGCGACGCGCTCCGCGACGCCGACCTGCCACCCGCGATGATGATCCACGGCCTCGGCGGCTCCTCCCTGAACTGGACGGAACTGGCCGCCGAACTGCGGTCGGATCTTTCCGTGGAGATGATCGACCTGCCCGGGTTCGGGTATTCGCCGCCGCCGCGGAACGGGGACTACTCGATCTCCGCGCACTGTCGTGCGGTCGAGGGCGCGATCCTGTCGCTGCGCAAGGGTCCGGTGCACGTGTTCGGCAATTCGATGGGCGGCGCGGTGGCCACCCGGCTCGCCGCGCGACGCCCGGACCTGGTCCGCACGCTGACCCTGATCTCGCCCGCGCTGCCGGACCTGCGGGTGCGTACGTCGGTGCTGCCGACGGCGATGCTCGGTGTGCCCGGCGTGGGTCGCGCGTTGCTGCGGCTCAGCCGCAACATGACGCCCGAGCAGCGCACCCGGATGTCGATCGCGATGATGTACGGCAACCCGGACACGGTCGGCGACAAGGCATTTGCCGACGCCGCCGCCGAGTACCGGCGCCGACTCGAACTCCCGTACATGATGGACGCGTTCTCGCACTCGACCCGGTCGGTCATCGGGGCCTACCTGGAGCGCGGCGAGCGGGCGTTGTGGCGGCAGGCGGCCGACGTGCGGGCGTCGACGCTGCTCGTCTACGGGCGCCGGGACAGATTGGTCGACCCGCGCATGGCCAAGCGCGCGACCGAGACGTTCCCGGACGCACGACTGCTGGTGGTGCCCGACTCCGGGCACGTGGCCATGCTCGAACACCCCCGCGTGGTGGCCCGGGGTTTCCGCGATCTTCTCGACGGGGCCCTATCGCCGTCGAACGTGGTGGGGTGAACGCAGACTCATGGGACGTCACTCGGGAACGCAGACGAGCGTGCAGTACGGCGGTGAGGGGTTGCCGGACGACGCACTGTCCGGCGGCTACGCGGCGGTGCCGCAGCAGGGCGCGTACGGGCAGGTGCAGCAGGACGGATACGCCGGCGGCCTGATCGACACCTCGTACGCAGGCGCGTATCCCGGGCAGGACACCGGCTATCACGGCTACCCCGCGGACCCCGGCTACGGCGGCTACCAGGCCGCTCCGCAGGAGGGCCTGGGCTACGACGGCGGGCAGCAGCACGGCTGGGAGCACCCCGCGCCGGAGGCCGGCTCCGGGACCTGGACCGCGATCGGGACGATGCCCGGCGAGCCCGCGCACTGGGACGACCCGCTGGAGCCGTACGGCGCGCAGGCCGCCTCGGGCGGCTACGCGGCACAGACGTTCGGCGCGGACACCTTCGGCACCGACACCTTCAACACCGACGGGTTCGGCACCGATACGTTCGGCGCGACCGCGTTCGCGGCCGGCTCGTTCGGCGGCGACGCCTACGGCGCGGACTCCTACGGCGCCGACCCGTACGCCACCGGCGGCTACACGGCGGTGGGTCACGCGAACGACCTGTACGCCGCGGACGGCTACCCCAGCGGCATGCACGCGGTCGTCGAGGCGCCCGCCGCGCCGATGTACGACACCACCACGTTCGAGCCGCAGAGCTTCGTCGGCTACGGCTACGACACGACGGGCGCCTACCAGGCCGTGTCGCCCGTGCGCGATCCGCTGGTGGACGCGCTGTACGAGATGCCCGCCGAGGCGGCGGAGGCGGCCGGTCCCGGTGCCGGGCAGTATGCGATGGAGGCCGAGCCGTGGGCCGTGTCGGCCCCCGAACTCGACCTGGAACAACTCTCGTTCGCGACCGAACCGGGCGAGGACTTCGCGGACGCGGAGTCGGCGTACGAGGTGGAGCCCGAGCCGGAGTACGGCTTCGAGCCGGACGCCGGGAGTGCCCCGCCCAAGGGCCGCGCGCAGACCCGGCGGGCGAACCGTCCCGCGCCGCGCAAGGGCCGGCGCACGCTGGTCGCGGCGAGCGGCGCGGTGGTCACCGGCGCGGTGCTCGCCGGCGCGGTCGTGCTCCAGATGCCCGACGAGGGCACGTCGAGCCAGGCCTCCGGCGACGACCAGGCCGGGCCGGGTGCCGCGCCTCGGCCCACCGACCAGGCCGCGTCGCGCTCCTCGGATCGCGACCCGGTCGCGCAGGGCGGTGCCTCGTCGTTGCCGCTGCCCACACCCGCGTCGCCGACCACCACCGACCAGCTCACCGTGCGCTTCCCGCTCGATCCCAAGCTCGGCCTGAGCGGCAGCTTCGACACGGTGCCCGGCAAGGAGGCCGCACCCGGCCCCGGCCGCAAGTACACGTACGCCGTGGAGATCGAGCAGGGCCTGCAACTGGACGGCGAGCTGTTCGCCACCACGGTGCAGAAGACCCTGAACGACAAGCGCAGTTGGGCCACCGGCGGATTGACCTTCGAGCGCACCGACAACTCGCCGAAGGCGGACTTCGTGGTGCGGCTGGCCAGCCCGCAGTCGGTGCACAAGGCGTGCACCCCGATCGTGGGCGACACCAGCGCGGACAACGTCTCGTGCGACGCGTACGGCACCCGGTACGTGATGATCAACGCGTGGCGCTGGGCGCAGGGCTCGACCGCCTACGGAGACGACATCGTCGGCTACCGGCAGATGCTGATCAACCACGAGGTCGGGCACCGGCTCGGGCACAACCACGAGAAGTCCTGCGGCGCGGGCGGCATCGGCTCGGACCTGGCTCCGGTGATGATGCAGCAGACCAAGACCCGGGTCGCCAGTGAGGGTGCGATGAAGGGCGAGACCTGCGAGGCCAACCCGTGGCCGTACCCGACGGGCAAGCTCACCAAGTAGACCCGGCCGAGCCGCTCCGGGCGCCGTCGAAGGCGCCCGGAACGCCTTCGCGCGCGCGAATCTCACGGACCGGACCCGGTGCCCGGGAATCGGGACGAGCGTGGCACTGTTGCGGTAGGAAAAGAGCCGAGATGAACAGTCCGACCATCGGAGTTTCCGTGTCGCAGCTACCACCCCTGGTCGAGCCGGCCACCGAGCTGACCGTCGACGAGGTCCGTCGTTACTCGCGCCACCTGATCATCCCCGACGTCGGGATGGACGGGCAGAAGCGGCTGAAGAACGCCAAGGTGCTCTGTGTGGGCGCCGGTGGCCTGGGCTCGCCGGCGCTGATGTACCTCGCCGCGGCCGGTGTCGGCACCCTCGGCATCGTCGAGTTCGACACCGTCGACGAGTCGAACCTGCAGCGTCAGATCATCCACGGACAGAGCGACATCGGTCGGTCCAAGGCCGAGTCCGCGCGCGACTCGGTCAAGGAGATCAACCCGTACACCAAGGTCGTCCTGCACGAAGAGCGGCTCGAGGCCGACAACGTGATGGAGATCTTCGGGCAGTACGACCTGATCGTCGACGGCACGGACAACTTCGCCACCAGGTACCTGGTCAACGACGCCTGTGTACTGCTGAACAAGCCGTACGTGTGGGGTTCGATCTACCGCTTCGACGGCCAGGCCAGCGTGTTCTGGTCCGAGCACGGCCCGTGCTACCGCTGCCTGTACCCGGAGCCCCCGCCGCCGGGCATGGTGCCCTCGTGCGCCGAGGGCGGCGTGCTGGGCGTGCTGTGCGCCTCGATCGGCTCGATCCAGGTCAACGAGGCGATCAAGCTGCTGATGGGCATCGGCGAGCCGCTGGTCGGCCGGCTGATGATCTACGACGCGCTGGAGATGACGTACCGCACCGTCAAGGTGCGCAAGGACCCCGAGTGCGCGGTGTGCGGGAAGAACCCGACCGTGACCGAGCTGATCGACTACGAGGCGTTCTGCGGCGTGGTCTCCGAGGAGGCCCAGGAGGCCGCGCTCGGTTCGACCATCACGCCCCGCCAGCTCAAGGAATGGCTCGACGCGGGCGAGAACATCGACCTGATCGACGTTCGTGAGCCGGGCGAGTACGAGATCGTCAGGATCCCGGGTTCGCGGCTGATCCCGAAGAACGAGTTCCTGATGGGCCGGGCCCTGGAGGAACTGCCGCAGGACAAGCGGATCGTGCTCAACTGCAAGACGGGCGTGCGCTCGGCCGAGGTGCTGGCGGTGCTCAAGAGCGCGGGCTTCGCCGACGCGGTGCACGTGGGCGGCGGCGTGATCGGATGGGTCAACCAGATCGAGCCGGAGAAGCCGGTCTACTAGGTCCTCGGGGCCGGATGCCCCCGAACGCCGGACGGGCCGATTCCCATCGGCCCGTCCGGCGTTTTTTCGGACCGTGGCGAGGGCTCAGATCGCCTGTTTGCGTTGCAGGTGGGTGAAGGCGAGCCAGCCGGGCAGCACCGGCAGCCAGAAGGTCAGGAAGCGGTAGAGCAGCACGGCGGCCGTCGCGGTCTCGAACGGCAGGCGAGCGGTGCTGGTCAGGCCCGCGATCAGGGCCGCCTCGACCGCGCCGATGCCGCCCGGGGTGGGTGCGGCCGAGCCGATCGCGTTGCCGGCCAGGAAGACCACCGCGATCGCGGCGAAGTTGGCCGAGCCGCCGAAGGCCCGCACGCTGGCGTCCAGACACAGGATGAAGGACAGCGTGAGCAACACCGTGCCGCCGAGGCCGGCCGCGAGCTTGGTCGGGGTCTGGAGCACGTCCAGCAGACGCGGCACGATGCCGGAGAAGAGTTGGCGCAACTGCTTGACGATCCAGCGCCGCAGCGGCGGAACGGCCATCACCAGCAGCGTCACCAGGGCCAGGACCAACAGGCCCGCGATCACCGCGCCCGACGGCGCGAAGGACGGCGTCTCGGCGGTGCCCGCGATGTAGCCGAAGAAGGCCAGCAGGCCGACGTGGAAGACCAGGCCGCCCAACTGCGAGACGCCCACGCTCGCGGCGGCGAGGGTGGGCGGGATGCCGGCCTTCTGCAGGTAGCGGGTGTTCAACGCGACGCCGCTGACCGCCGGTGGCGCGACCAACTTCACGAACGAACCGGCGAGTTGCACCACGGTGGTGCGAAACAGCGACAGCCGTTCCGGGACGAAGCCGAGCAACATCAGCGCCGCGCACACGTAGCTGAGCGAGGAGGCCAGCAGGCCGATCGCCGCCCAGCCCCAGTTCGCGCTGTCGAAGATCTCGCCCAGGTCGACGTGGCTGAGCTGGGACAGCAGGAAGTAGCCCGCGAACGCGCTGGCCACCACGGTGACCAGGGTGCGCGCGCGGACCCGCTCCAGGCGGACCGGCTCGACCTCGGCCTGCGGACGCAGCTCCAGGATCTGCTCGCGGATCCGGGAGAGCAGGTTCTTGTCCTTGCGCAGCACCGCACGGGTGCTGCGGCTGAGCGCGACCTTCTGCAACAGCGGCAGGCACGCGGCCACGGTGTCCGCGCCGAGCACCTCCGCGGCGGTGTGCACCGCGCGCTCCTCGCCCACCCGCAGCGCGATGGTGGTGAGCAACTGCGCGGTGTCGATCCGCAGCGCCAGATCGCCGGAGGCGATCTCGCCGGCTCGCAGGTCCACCAGCCACGGCTCCCCGGCGCCGTCCACCAGGATGCTCTCGGCGACCAACCGCCGGTGGGTGAGCCGGTGTGCCTGGAGCAGCCCCAGCAGTCCCCACAGTCGGGCCAACAGCTCGTCGGTGAGCTCGTCGTCCTCGAGGGTGTCCAGGGTGCGGCCGGGCACGTGCGCGTAGGCGAGCAGCGCGGCGTCCGGGCCGACCTCCGTGGTGGCCACCAGACGCGGCGCGCGCACCCCCGCGTCGGCGCAGGCGTACGCCATCAGCGACTCCTGCTCCAGCGCGCGGCGGGTGGACAACACGGTGCGGCGCTGGGTGACCCCGCGCAGCACCAGGCGGCGGTAGAAGCGGTAGATCGCGCCGGATGCCTGCTGGTCGCGGTCCAGCACGGTGACGTCCAGCAGCCGTTCGTCGGCCAGCCGGACCGCGTAGCGGCGGGTCTCCTCGGGGCCGTCGTCGGTGCGCACGCAGGACAACGCGACCAGGCCGAACCGGCGCAGCGCGGCGACCACCGACTCGGCCGGCGGCCGGGTGTTGGGCAGGCCGACCGCGTACAGCGTGGCGTAGGCGATGGTGCGGCCGAACAGCACGCTGGTGAGCAGCGCGACGGGTGTGGTGTACCCGCCGACCAGGACGGTCGCCGCGTTCAGCAGGAGCAGCGTCCACACCACCAACTGCCAGCGCGGTCTGCGGACCAGACCGACCGCGGTGACGTAGGCGACGATCGGCGCCAGGTAGCCGTGGACCGGGTCGGTCCAGCCGCTCCGCGGCAGCGGCAGCGGGCGGGTGAGCGCGTCGCGCAGCGCCTCGGGGCCGGGGCCGGTGATCCACCAGTCCAGGCCGAGTGAGGCCAGGTAGGTCATGGCGGCGGCGATCACCCCGTCGGCGACCCGCAACCCGTCCCGGCTGATCAGGCGTTCGATCCCGTAGGCCACCGGCACCACGAGCACCGCGACGGCGAACACCCCGCCGGAGAGGTTGAGCAGCAGGTGCGGCGTGCTGTTCTGGGCGCCGCGGACGATGTCCGATTCCAGGCCCGAGGTGGTCTGCCGGGCGATACTGGCCAGGAAGAAGACCACGCCGAGGGTGAGCACACCGAGCAGGACTCGGATCAAATCGGACGATCGGTGCACACGCAGCGGTTGCGAGGGCTCGACTACGAGGGCGCGCCCGTTCCCGGGGGCCCCCGTCGCGATCGTTCCGTCATGCTCTCGAATCACCCGTCACCACCGCGTCGATGGTGCCACGACCCGCGCCCGGGTTTGCGCCCGGCCGCGCCGAAGTGCAGCCGAAAGGGGCGGGCGGTCGTCCGACCCCGTGTCCGACGACTCTGTCACCATGTGCGGATGAGTGACCCTAACCCCTTCGCCGAGCGGGTGCTCGACCTGGTCGAGCGCATCCCGCCCGGGCGGGTGATGGCCTACGGGGACGTCGCCGAGGCCCTCCAGGAAGGCGGCCCACGGCAGGTCGGCCGCGTGATGGCGCTGTACGGCGGCGGGGTGCCGTGGTGGCGGGTGGTGCGCGCGGACGGCTCGTTGCCGTCGAGCCACGCGGTGCGCGCGCCCGGGCACTACCGGGCCGAGGGCACGCCGTTGCGTTCGGGCGGCGAGCGGGTGGACATCGGGCGGGCACGCTGGGTGCCGGCGCCCGACGAGGTGCCCGCGCAGGTGCCCGCCGACCGGGAGGATCCGCCGATCTCCTGACCGCGCGGGGTGGGCCGGGTCACAGTGGTCGCGCCCCGATCCGCGCCCGGAAGTCCTGTGTGCTCCCGGGGCGAGCGGGCCGGGTGTGATCTGATGGGCATCGGCCGCGCCCTGCCGACCGGGGCGCGGCCGACCCACCGCGACCGAGACCGCTGTCCGACCTGTCGACGGCGCGGCCCGTGCAGACACAGGATTCGACGGCGACCCGAAGGCACTTTCGGCCAGATGACCACCCCGACCCCGGCGTACCGCCTGCGGCGCACCCCCGTGGCCCCGCCCGCGCCCGTGATACCCGACGACTATCAGCGTGCCGTCGTCGAGCACCGCGGCGGGCCGCTGCTCGTGCTCGCGGGTCCCGGCACGGGCAAGACCACGGTGCTCGTGGAGGCGGTCGCCGAGCGGGTGGCGCGCGGGATCCGGCCGGAGGAGATCCTGGTCCTGACCTTCGGTCGCAAGGCGGCGGGCGAGTTGCGCGACCGGTTGACCGCGCGGCTGCGCGCCGCCGGGGCGCGGACCGCGGCGGTGCCGACCGCGACCACGTTCCACTCGTTCTGCTACGCACTGGTGCGCGAACACCAGCCGGCCGAGTTGTTCAGCTATCCGCTGCGCCTGTTGACCGGTCCCGAGCAGGACGTGTTCGTGCGCGAACTGCTCGCGGGCGGGGTCGAGGAGGGCAGCCAGAGCTGGCCCGCCGAGCTGCGTGCGGCGGTGGGCACCCGGGGCTTCGCCGACGAGGTGCGTGCGGTGATCGCGCGCAGCCGCGAACTCGGGCTCGATCCGGACGCGTTGGCCCGGTTCGCCAAGGACACCGGGCGTCGGGACTGGGGGGCCGCGGCCGACTTCCTCGCCGAGTACCTGGACGTGATCGACGCGCAGGGCGTGGTCGACTACGCCGAACTGGTGCACCGCGCGGTGTTGCTCGCCGAGCGGCCGGAGACCGCCGAGATCCTGCGCGGGCGCTACAAGGCGGTGTTCGTCGACGAGTACCAGGACACCGACCCGGCGCAGGTGCGCCTGCTGGCGGCGCTGGCCGGGGACGGGCGGGACCTGATCGCGGTGGGCGACCCGGACCAGTCCATCTACGCGTTCCGCGGCGCGGACGTGAACGGCATCCTCGACTTCCCGCACCGGTTCCCGCGTGCCGACGGCGAGCCCGCGGACATCGTCGTGCTGCGCACCTCGCGCCGGGCGCCGGCCGGGCTGCTGGCCGCGTCCCGGGTGGTCACCCAGCGCATGCCGCTGAGCCGGCTGCCCGGCGACCGGGTGCGCGCGCACCGCGAGTTGATCCCGTCGGTGTCGGGTGAGCGGGATCCGAGCCGGGTCGAGGTCTACACGTACCCCACGCCCGGCGCGGAGTTGGACAACATCGCCGACATCCTGCGCCGCGCGCACCTGGAGGAGGGTGTGCCGTGGGGGGAGATGGCCGTGCTGGTGCGCTCGGGCGCGCGTTCGATCCCGGGTCTGCGGCGGGCGCTGTCGGCCGCCGGGGTGCCGCTGGAGATCGCCGGCGACGAGTTGCCGATCGCGGCCGAGCAGGCGGTGTCGCCGCTGTTGACCGCGCTGCACGTGGCGGCGGATCCGAACGTGTTGGACGCGGAGACCGCGCGCGCGTTGTTGCAGTCCCCGCTGGGGGGGTTGGACGCGGGCGATCTGCGGCTGCTCGGGCGGGCGCTGCGGGCCGAGGAGCGGGCCGCGTCGGGCGCCTCGGTGACCAGTACCCGGCCCTCCGCCGAGCTGATCCGGGACGCGCTGGCCGAGCCCGGGCAACTGGTCGGGATAGAGCAGCGGGTCGGCGGCGGCGCGTTGCGCCTGGGCATGCTCGTCCGCAAGGCGCGCGAGGTGCTCGCGGGCGGCGGCAGCACCGAGGACGCGCTGTGGGAGCTGTGGCAGGGCACGCCCTGGCCCGCACGGCTGGAGCGCGCGGTGTTGCGCGGCGGTACCGCCGGGCGCAACGCGGACCGCGACCTGGACGCGGTGGTGGCCCTGTTCGAGGTGGCCGCCAAGGCCGAGGAGCGGGCCGGCCATCGGGGCGCGCTGAACTTCCTGGCCGAGCTCAAGGCCCAGCAGATCCCCGGCGACCGGCTCGACGACAGCGCGCTGCGCGGCGAGTCGGTGCGCTTGCTGACCGCGCACCGGGCCAAGGGCCTGCAGTGGCGCCTGGTGGTGGTGCACGGGGTGCAGGAGGGGCTGTGGCCGGACCTGCGTCGCCGGGGTTCGCTGCTGGAGGCGGACCGGATCGGTTCGGACGGCCTGGCCGAACCGCTGTCGCCGGGCGCGCTGCTCGCCGAGGAGCGGCGGTTGTTCTACGTCGCGGTCACCCGGGCGAAGGAGCGGCTGGTGGTGACCGCGGTCGACTCCAGCTACGACGACGGCGACCAGCCCTCGCGCTTCCTGGAGGAGCTGGGGGTCACGCCGGTGGAGGTCAAGGAGCGGCCCCGGCGTCCGCTGTCCACCTCGGCGCTGGTGGCCGAGCTGCGGTCGGCGGCGGTGGATCCGCTGGCGCCCGCCGTGCTGCGCCGGGCCGCCGCGCGGAGGTTGGCCGCGCTCGCGGACCTGCGCGACGACGAGGGTCATCCGCTGGTGCCGGCCGCGCACCCGGACCGGTGGTGGGGGCTGGTGGCGCCGACGGATCCGGGGGTGCCGATCCGGGATCCGGACGGCGCGGTGCGCTTGTCCGGCAGTTCGGTGGCCAAGGTGCGCGACTGCGCGCTGAGCTGGTTTCTGGGCAGCGAGGTGCACGCGGACTCGCCGCGTTCGGCGGCGCTGGGCTTCGGCAACGTGGTGCACGCGCTCGCGGACGAGGTGGGGACCGGCGCGACCGCGGCCGAGTTGCCGGTGCTGATGGACCGGCTGGACCGGGTGTGGGACGCGTTGGCGTTCGACGCGCCGTGGCAGTCCGAGCAGCAGAAGGACGAGGCCCGGACGGCGCTGGAGCGGTTTTTGTCCTGGCACACCCACGAACGGCACCGGGTGGTCGCGGCCACCGAGCACGGCTTCGAGGTCGAGCTGACCGCGGGCGAGTACCGGGTGGTCATCCGGGGCTCGATGGACCGGGTCGAGCGCGGCGAGGACGGCCTCGCGTACGTGGTCGACTTCAAGACCGGGCGTCGGCCGCCGACGCGCACCGAGATCGAGGACCACCCGCAACTCGCGGTGTACCAGGTCGCGGTCGCGGCCGGCGCGCTCGACGATCTGCCCGGTTTCGAGGGCGGGCGACCGGCCTCCGGCGGTGCCGAGTTGATCCAGTTGCGCACGCCGGAGAAGGGCGACGCCGAGCAGCCGCTGGTGCTGGCCCAGGACCCGCCGCTGCCCGGACCGGACGGCGGGACGTGGGTGGGCGGGTTGCTGGCGGACGTGGCCGGCCGGATCATCGGCGAGCGGTTCACCCCCAGCACGGGTTCGCACTGCGACATGTGCGATTTCCGCAAGTGTTGCAGCGCGCGTCCGGAGGGACGGATGACGGTCGACTAGCCGGTGTGGCCGGTTCCGACGCATCCGCCTGTCGGCATTTCCCCGTGAAGCCGTACGTATCGGGGCGGTTGATCATGCTTTCTTTGCCATGGCCATACTCGTGCGCAGGCCCCTCCGGTCCCCGAGTCAAGGAGTTTCGTGCGCACTGCACGTATGTTTGCGATCGTCCCCGTCGTCGCTGTCGCCTTCGCCGGGCTGACCGCCTGTGGCGGTTCGGAGGCGAAGTCGAACGCCGGAACCGACGCCAAGACGTTGGCCGACGAGGCGCAGCGGCTGCTCGAGTCCGTCGCCGACTACAAGATGGTCGGTGGTGGTCGGGACGAGGAGACCAGGATCGAATGGGACCTGTGCATCCGCAACGGCGCGGACGTGCAGGGCAGGATGGTCATCGACGGCGACCCGGTCGAGATGATCATCGTCGGCAAGGACCAGTACATGAAGGCCGACTCGGCCTTCTGGAAGAAGTCGATGAGCGACACCGTCCCGGCCGCGGTCCTGGATCGGGCCGTGGCCGTGGTGTCCGGCAAGTGGGTCAAGACCCCGGTGGACGACGAGGACGGCGGCCCCGGCAGCATGGCCGACTTCTTCGACGGCTCCACCGACGGGGTGAGCAAGGGCGAGCCGGTCAAGATCGACGGCGTGAAGGTGATCCCGCTCAGCAAGAAGGACGAGGACGGCGTCACGACCACCGTCTATGTGCGGGAGAAGGGCAAGCCCTACCCCTACCTGGCCAAGTCCGAGGGCGACGGCGACATGTCGGTGAAGTTCACCAAGGGCAAGAGCAAGTGCGAGCCCACCGCGCCGGCCGAGTCGATCACCAAGGAAGAACTGAAGGGCCAATTCAAGGACGCGTGATCGGGCGCCGCGCCCGGACACCGGCCCCGTACCGCGACCGCTCCTGTCGCCGTGCGGGGCTAGTCTTCCTCCGGTGCACGCCGTACTGACCGACCCGGACGACCTGTGTCGTCTCCTGGGGATCCCCTTCACACCGGAGCAGCTCGACGCGGTGCTCGCGCCGCTGAGCCCCGGGGTGATCGTGGCCGGGGCCGGATCCGGCAAGACCACGGTGATGACCGCGCGGGTGGTGTGGCTGGTGGGCACCGGTGCGGTGCGTCCCGACCAGGTGCTCGGCCTCACCTTCACCAACAAGGCCGCCGGTGAGCTGGCGCAGCGCGTGCGCAAGGCGATCGGGCAACTGCGCGGCGGCGAGATCCCGGCCGACGAGGACGCCGGCGAGCCCACCGTGTCCACGTATCACGCGTTCGCCGGCCGGCTGCTCCAGGAGCACGGGCTGCGGATCGGCCTGGAACCCTCCGCCCGGTTGCTCGCCGACGCGACGCGCTATCAGCTCGCCGCCCGGGCCGCGCGCACCGCGCGGGGCCCGTTCCCCACGCTGACCGGCCGGCTGCCCGACGTGGTGGCCTCCGTCCTGCATTTGGGCGGCGAACTCGCCGAGCACCTGGTGCCCGTCCACCGGCTCCAGGAGTGGGACCGGGCCTTCGTCGCCGACGTCGAGGCCGCCGCGAAGCCCTCCGCCGCCGCGCGCAAGGCCGCCGACGCCGCGCGCAACCGGCTCGACCTGACCCGCCTGGTCGACGCGTACGCCCACGCCAAGAGCGGCCGCGACCTGCTCGACTTCGGCGACCAGATCGCCTACGCGGCCAGGATCGCCGGCGAGCGGCCCGAGGTCGGCGAGATCCTGCGCGACACCTACAAGGTCGTGCTCCTGGACGAGTACCAGGACACCTCGGTGGCCCAACGCGTGCTGCTGCAGGGGCTGTTCGGGCACGGCCACCCGGTGACCGCGGTGGGTGACCCGTGCCAGGCGATCTACGGCTGGCGCGGTGCCTCGGTCGCCAACATCCACGACTTCCCGATGCACTTCCCGCAGCGCGACGGCACCCCCGCGGCCCGCTACGCGCTGTCCGAGAATCGGCGTAGCGGCGGCCGGATCCTGGCCTTCGCCAACGACCTCTCCGAGCCGTTGCGCACCCCCGAGAGCGGCGTGGAGGCGCTGCGCCCGGGCCCCGGCGCCGAGCACGAGGGGTGGGCCGTCGCGGCGCTGCTGCCCACCCACCGTGCGGAGATCGACTGGCTCGCGGACCGGATCGGTACCGCGATCGGCACCGTCCTGGACAAGAACGGCGACCCGATCACCCCCGGCGACGTCGCCGTGCTCGCGCGCACCGCGGCCGACTTCGCGGACATCCACGCGGCGCTGGTGCGCCGCGACATCCCGGTCGAGGTGGTGGGCCTGTCCGGGCTGCTGCACCTGCCCGAGGTGGCCGATCTGGTGGCCGTGTGCGAGGTGCTCGACGACCCCACCGCCAACTCCGCGCTGGTGCGTCTGCTGGCCGGGCCGCGCTGGCGGATCGGGCCGCGCGACCTGGCCCTGCTCGGTCGCCGGGCCGCCGAACTGGTTCGCGTCGATCGGGCCGGCGCCGACGACGCGGACGCGCGCCTGGAGGAGGCGGTGGCCGGGATCGACCCCACCGAGGTGGTCTCGCTCTCCGACGCGCTCGCCGACCCCGGCGAGCACCACCCCTTCTCGGCCGAGGCGCGCCGCCGGTTCGCCCGGGTCGCCACCGAGATCCGCGACCTGCGCCGGCACCTGGGCGAGCCGCTGATGGACCTGCTGCACCGGGTGCTGGCCGGTACCGGCCTGGAGGTCGAACTGTCCGCGTCGCCCGGCGCACTGGCCGCGCGCCGCCGGGAGACGCTGCACGCGTTCCTGGATGTCGCGGCGGGCTTCGCCGACCTGGACGGCGACCCCTCGCTCACCGCGTTCCTGGCCTTCCTGCGCACCGCCGCCGAACACGACAAGGGGCTGGACGGCAGCCTGCCCACGGCCGGCGACTCGGTGAAGGTGCTCACCGCGCACAAGTCCAAGGGCCTGGAGTGGGAGGTGGTGGTGGTCCCCGGGTTGATCGAGGGCGTCTTCCCGAGTGTGCGTACGCAGACCAAGTGGATCACCAACGGCAAGGCGCTGCCGCATCCGCTGCGCGGCGACGCGGACGCGCTCGCGGTGTTGCCGGACCTGACGCCCAAGGGCTTCAAGGCGTTCGACGCCGCGATGCGCGAGCACCAGGCGACCGAGGAGCTGCGCCTGGGCTACGTGACCTTCACCCGCCCCAAACAACTGCTGATCGCGTCCGGCCACTGGTGGGGGCCGACCCAGAAGAAGCCGCGCGGTCCGTCGGCGTTCCTCACCCGGCTCCGCGAACACTGCCGGGCCGGCAACGGCACCGTCGAGGTGTGGACGCCCGAACCCGCCGAGCCGGTCAACCCGTATCTGGCGGACACCCTCGAACACGCCTGGCCGCTGCCGCTGGACCCGACCGCGCTGGTGGAGCGCCGCCGGGCGGCCGACGCGGTGCTCGCCGAACTCGCCCGGCGCGAGGCCGCCCGACGGGTCGACCACGCGATGCAGCACCCGTCGGTCGAGCCCGAGTCCGAGTCCGAGTCCGAGTCCGAGCCTCGGATCGAACCCGAGCCCGAGTTCACCGTCGCCCCGGGCCCGGCCGACGACGAGCGGGTGCCGGTCGAGGTCTACGACGCCCACATCCCACCGGACCCGGAGCACGAGGCGCCGCCCCCGGAGGACGACCCCGGACCGCCCGCCCGCGACCTGCCCTCGCGCGACCACGACGACTCCCGCGAGCACACCGACGAGGTACGCGCCGGGCACCCGGCGGTCGAGGGCCCCGAGACCGGCGCCGCCGCCCGGTTCGAGCCCACCCCGGACGAGCTGGCCCTGATCGAGTCGTGGGACCGCGACCTGGTCCGGCTGGCCGAGGAACTGCGCCGCGGCCGATCCGGGGTGCGCGAGGTGCCGCTGCCCGCGACGTTGTCCGCGTCCCAGATGTTGCGCCTGTCCAACGACCCGGACGGCCTCGCGCGCGAACTGGCCCGGCCGATGCCGCGCCCGCCCGCCCCCGCGGCCCGCCGCGGCACCCGCTTCCACGCGTGGGTCGAGTCGTTGTTCGGCGAGCGCCCGCTGCTGGAACCGGACGACCTGCCCGGCGCGGCCGACGAGGAGATCACCGACGAGGCGGACCTGCTCGCGCTCCAGGAGGCGTTCCTGCGCACGCCCTACGCGCAGCGCGCCCCGTACCGGGTGGAGGCGCCCTTCCAGCTCTTCCTCGGCGGCCGGATCGTGCGCGGCCGGATCGACGCGGTCTATCGCGAGGGCACGGGGTTCGAGGTGGTCGACTGGAAGACCAACCGGGTGCAGAACGCGGACCCGCTCCAGCTCGCGGTCTACCGGTTGGCCTGGGCCGAATACGCCGACGTGCCGATCGAGGAGGTCTCGGCCGCGTTCTTGTACGTGCGCACCGGGGAACTCGTCCGGCCCAAGGGATTGCCCGGACGAGACGAACTGGAACAGTTGTTCACGGAAGGTGACGAACCGGGCCCGGGCCAGGGTTCTTGATCCGGAGGAAACCCCGGTCGGGTGACGATGGGCCCGATGCAGCCGGTTTCCGACACTCGTATGGTTTATGAGGATCGGCAGTACGGCGAACTTCGAACGGGACGGGATACGGCACCGGTGCGCGGAACAGCACAGACGAGACGGGCACTGCGGCTTGTCGGCGTCGCGGGTGATCGCCCCCTGCTGCCGGTGATCGGCCTGGTCCTGCGCCTGCTGTCGTTCCTGGTGATCTTCGCGGTGGTGGTGCTGGCCGCCGCTACGCCGGAGAACGTGCACGTGGGGCCGCTGCTCGCGGTCGCGCCCGCGCTGTCCGGACTCACCCAGACGGCCCCGCGCGGACCACTGATCACCGGGGCGGTGGCGGCCGTGGTGGCGGTGGCGCTGACCGCGCTCGGCCAGGGCCGAGGCGGCGGCGAGCCGTTCATCACGCTCGTGTCGATCGCGCTGGTGACCGCGACCGCGTGGGCCGGTGTACATGTGCGCATGCGCCAGGAACGCACCATCGAGGAGGTGCGCAGCGTCGCCGAGGCGGCCCAGGAGGTGCTGCTGCCCCAGGTGCCCCGGTCCATGGGCTCGCTCACCGTCGGTGTGCGCTACCGCGCGGCGGCGGCCGAGGCGCGGATCGGCGGCGACCTGTACGAGGTGGTGCCCACGCCGTTCGGTGTCCGGGTGGCCATCGGCGATGTGCGCGGCAAGGGGCTGGGCGCGGTGCGTACCGCCGCCGCGGTGCTCAGCGCGTTCCGCGAGGCGGCGTACGAGGAGCCGGACCTGCCGGGCGTGGCGCGGCGGCTCTCGGCGAGCCTGGAGCGTCGGCTCGGCGAGGACGACGAGGAGTTCGTCACGCTGATCCTGCTCGGCTTCCCGAGCGATGCCGCGTGTGTGGACATCCTCAACTGCGGCCACCCCGCGCCGCTGCTGCTGCGTGCCGGGCACGCGCAGGCGCTGGACCCGCCGGCCCCGACGCCGCCGCTGGGCATCCTGGACCTGCGCGAGTCGGACCTGCCGGTGCTGCGCGTGCCGTTGCTGCCCGAGGACCGGCTGCTGCTGTACACCGACGGGATCATCGAGGCGCGCAACGCGGCCGGCGAGTTCTACCCGCTGCCCGACCGCGCCCCCGACAGCCTGCCCGGCGTCGAGGACACCCTGGACCGGCTGGAGGCGGACGTGCAGCGGCACGTGGGCCACCCGCTCCAGGACGACGCGGCGATGGTGCTCCTGCGCTACCGGCCCGTGCTCGCCCGGCAGGACGGGCTGCGCGGGGCGCGCCTGAGCGCCTGAACCCCCGGCGCGCTCACCCCACGTTCACCTCCACCACCAGTGCGCAGTGGTCCGAGACGCCCAGCCGGACCGCCTCGGTGCGGCGCACCGCCTCGGGACCGATTCCGTGTCCGAGCACGTGGTCGAACTGGACCCTGGGGTGATACGAGGGATACGTGGGCACCCGGGCCAGCGACCGCCAGCGCACGGCTCCCGCCCCCGCGCCGCGACCGCGCCGACCCACCACCGCCTGCGGGATGCGCCCGGGCAGGTTGAAGTCGCCGAGCAGCAACTGCGGACCGGGCAGGTCGGCGGTGGAGCGGCGGATCCGGGCGAGCTGGGAGATGTTCCAGCCGGGCACGAAGGACAGGTGCGCCGCGAGCACCGTGAACGGTCCGTGCGGGCCCTCCACGACCGCCGCGAGCACCCCGCGGGGTTCGTCCGGCACGCGGGTCAGGCCGGGCCGGCCCTGCACCCGCAGCGGCAGGCTCAGCGGCGCGGCCGGGAAACGCCGGACCCGCCAGCGCGACACCGGCAGCCGGGACAACAGCGCGATGCCGTACCCGGGGCCGCCCTCGCCCCGCTCGTCCGCCGTGTACACCCGACGCTCGCCCGGCACCGGATCGTCCTCGGTCCAGCCCGACACGGGCGCCGGCACACCGTGCACCGAGGCCAGAAAGCGCCACTGCGACATGCCCAGCGCCTCGGCCGCGATCGCCGCCTGGTCCGCGCCGCCCGAGCGCTCCTGATGCCGGTCGACCTCCTGGAGGGCCACGATGTCCGCGTCGAGATCGGCCAGCGCGGCGCGCAGCCGCTCCGGGTCGGATTCGCCGTCGGCCAGGTCCATGCCGTGCAGCAGATTGAAGGTCGCGACACGCAACGTGGTCATCGCCCGACGGTAACCCCACCGGGTGCGGAGCGTGCGGCGATCGGCGCGCCGGCGCCCGGTGCCACCCGCCCGGGCGGCGGGCATATGGTCGAATCCATGAGCATCCCCGACCGCGACATCTCCGCCTATGTGCACGCGCACGCCGCCGACTTCTTCGCCGATCTGCGCACCTGGCTGGCCATCCCGTCGATCTCCGGCGACCCGGCCGCGGCGGCCGACGTCGAGCGCAGCGCGTGGTGGCTGGGCGGCGCGTTGCGCGACGCCGGTTTCCCCACCGTCGAGGTGTGGGAGACGTCCGGGCTGCCGGCCGTGTTCGCCGAGTGGCCCTGCGCCGACCCGGACGCGCCCACCGTGCTGGTCTACGGGCACCACGACGTGCAGCCCGCGGCGCTCGCGGACGGGTGGAGCACGCCGCCGTTCGAGCCGACCGACGTGGGCGATCGGCTGTACGCGCGCGGCGCGGCCGACGACAAGGGTCAGGTGCTCTTCCACCTGCTCGGCGTGCGCGCGCACCTGGCCGCGACCGGGCGGGACACGCCCGCGGTCAACCTCAAGCTGATCGTCGAGGGCGAGGAGGAGTCCGGCTCGGAGCACCTGCCGGCGCTGCTGCGCGGGCGCCGGGACCGCCTGGCGTGCGACGTCGTGGTGGTCTCGGACACCGGCATGTGGGGCGCGGACACGCCCAGCACCTGCACCGGCATGCGCGGCCTGGCCGAGATGCAGATCGACCTCTTCGGTCCCACCTCGGACATCCACTCCGGCTCGTTCGGCGGCGCGGTGCCCAACCCGGCAACCGCACTGGCCCGGCTGATCGCCGCGCTGCACGACGAGGACGGCCACGTCGCGATCCCGGGCTTCTACGAAGGCGTCGGCGAACTCACGGACCGCGAGCGGGAGTTGTTCGCCAAACTGCCGTTCGACGAGGCCGCCTGGCTGGGCAACGCGAAGTCCGCCGCGGCGAGCGGCGAGGCCGGCTACAGCACACTGGAGCGGGTGTGGGCACGCCCCACCGCCGAGGTCAACGGCATCTGGGGCGGCTACACCGGCCCCGGCCGCAAGACCATCGTGCCCGCCTCCGCGCACGCGAAGATCTCCTTCCGGCTGGTGGACCGCCAGGACCCGGAGCGGATCGAGCAGGTCGTGCGCGCGTGGGTGGCCGAGCGGCTGCCCGCCGGGATCCGCTGCGAACTCGACTTCGGCACGGGCGTCCGGCCGTGCCTGACCCCGCTGGACCATCCCGCGCTGCGCTCGGTGGTCCGCGCGCTCGGCCGCGCGTTCGACACCGAGATCCTGTACACCCGCGAGGGCGGCTCCGGACCCGAGGCGGACCTCCAGGAGGTGCTGGGCGCGCCGGTGGTCTTCCTCGGCGTCTCGCTGCCCGACGACGGCTGGCATTCGGTCGATGAGAAGGTGGAGAAGCCGCTGCTCCTCAAGGGCGCGGAGGCCGCCGCGCACCTCTGGGAGGACCTCGCGGCGACCTGGCACGAAGCACGATCCGGGAGGGACGTCAGTTGATCCACCCCAAGCCTGTCGCCGGGCAGGCACTGGCCCGATCCGCCCTCGACCGGGCGGCCGAACACCGCCTGGACCAGGGGTGGTTGGACCGGGCCTGGCGCGCGCCGAAGACGCGCGTGCTGGTCCTGGGACAGGGCCGGGCGCACTGGTCGGGCGACACGGGCGCGCCGCACCTGGTCCTGGTCGATCCGGCACACGCGCCGGAGGGCGAGCGTTATCTGCTCGGCGTCGACGCGGCCGGTGTGTGCTACTTCGCGGTCTCGGTGGGGGAGTTGGCCGAGCCCGCGGCGGGAGTGCGCGAGGGCACCCTGCGCGAACTCGGCACGCTCCTGGACGACCGGGACGCGGGACTGCTCGTGCACGCGACCGGCCTGCACCACTGGCACCGCACCCACACGTTCTGCGCGCGCTGCGGGCAGCCGACCGAGATCGCCGCGGCCGGGCACGTGCGGCGCTGTCCGGCCTGCGGGGCCGAGCACTACCCGCGCACCGACCCGGCGGTGATCATGCTGGTGCTGGACCGGGACGACCGGTGCCTGCTCGGCCGGCAGGCGAGCTGGCCGGACAAGCGGTTCTCCACCTTCGCCGGCTTCGTCGAGCCCGGCGAGTCGCTCGAACAGGCCGTCGCGCGCGAACTGCACGAGGAGGTCGGCGTGCGTACCGCGTCCACGGAGTACCTCGCCAGCCAGCCCTGGCCGTTCCCGTCCAGCCTGATGCTGGGCTTCTTCGCCTACGCGGTGGACGAGAGGGTGCGGGTGGACGGCGAGGAGATCTCCGAGGCGTACTGGTACTCGCGGGCGCAGCTCAAGGAGGCGGTCGGCACGGGCGAGGTGGTCCTGCCCGGGGCGTTGTCGATTGCCCGCCACCTGATCGAGAAGTGGTACGGCGAGGCGCTGGACGAGGACAACCACTGGTAGTCCCGGCCCGCACGTGCGGCGGCCCGCGACGGGAATCCGTCGCGGGCCGCCGCCACGCGGGGGTACGGCTCGCCCGGGTTCAGGCGGCGAGCTCCGCGACGGCGGCCTTGACCTGGGCCAGGCTCGGGTTGGTCGCGGTCCACAGCGGTGCCCCGCCGTCGGGCGGCAGGATGACCAGCGTCGGCACGGTCTGGTTGCCGCCGTTCACGCTCATCACGAAGTCGGCGGCCTTGGGGTCGTGCTCGATGTTCACCTCGGTGTAGGCGATGCCCTCGCGCTCCATCTGGCTCTTGAGCCGGCGGCAGTAGCCGCACCACGTCGTGCTGTACATCGTCACGGGGGCCGACATCGTCATGCACTCCTTTGTGTTCGCCCGGTCCGGGAACGGTTGTCCACATCGGCAACATGTGCGCGGTCGGTTTGATTCCACACCTGTGCGGATCACCGGGGGCTGTGCACAAGCGGCCTCGGGCCGAGGGGATGCCTGAGAGGATGGGCCGATGATCGCTTCCCCCGACGACGTCCTGGACGCGCTCGATCCCGAGCAGCGGCGGGTGGCCAAGGCCGTCGACGGCGCCGTGTGCGTGCTCGCGGGCGCGGGCACCGGCAAGACCCGCGCGATCACCCACCGCATCGCCTACGGCGTGCTGACCGGCACGATGCAGCCCGGCCAGACGCTCGCGGTCACCTTCACCGCGCGGGCCGCGGGGGAGATGCGCGGCCGGCTGCGCGACCTGGGCGTGCCCGGCGTGCAGGCGCGCACGTTCCACGCGGCGGCGCTGCGCCAGCTCTCGTACTTCTGGCCGAAAGTGTTCGGCGGTGCCCCGCCGCAACTGGTGGAGACCAAGTTCCTGCTCGCCCGCGACGCGGTGCAGCACTGCCGGCTGCGGGCCGATCGGGCCGAGCTGCGCGACATCATCGGCGAGATCGAGTGGGCCAAGGCCACCCAGACCGCGGCGGACGACTATCCGCGCGCGGTGCTCGCGGCGGGCCGCAAACCGCCGCGCGCGGCGGCCGAGATCGCCCACGTCTACGCGGCCTACGAGAAGATCAAGTCCGGCAAGGGCCTGATGGACTTCGAGGACGCGCTGCTGCTGACCATCGGCCTGCTCGACGAGCGCCCCGAGGTGCGCGAGGCGGTCCAGGCGCAGTACCGGCACTTCACCGTGGACGAGTACCAGGACGTCAACCCGCTCCAGCAGCGGCTGCTCGACCTGTGGGCGAACGAGGCGCGCAGCCTGTGCGTGGTCGGCGACGCGAGCCAGACCATCTACTCGTTCACCGGCGCCACACCCGCCTACCTGCTCGACTTCCGCCGCCGCTACCCGGACGCGGAGGTGGTCGAGCTGGTCCGCGACTACCGCTCCACGCCGCAGGTGGTGGGCCTGGCCAACCGGCTGCTCGCGCACGCCACGGGCGAGGCCGCCAAGCACCGGCTGAAGCTGATCTCGCAGCGCGGCGAGGGCCCGGCGCCGCGCTTCGTCGAGCACGCCGACGAGCAGGCCGAGGCGGAGAGCACCGCGAAGCAGATCCGCGCGCTGATCGACGAGGGCGTGCGGCCCGCCGAGATCGCCGTGCTGTTCCGTACCAACTCGCAGTCCGAGTCCTACGAACAGGCGCTGGCCGATCAGTCGGTGGCGTACCTGCTCAAGGGCGCCGAACGGTTCTTCGAGCGGGCGGAGGTCCGGCAGGCGATGGGCTTCCTGCGCGCGCACGCCATCTCCGGCGGGCCCGAGGCCGAGCGCGGCCCGCTCGCGGGCGAGGTGCGCGCGGTGCTGGGGAACACCGGGTGGAGCGCGCAGCCGCCCGCCGGATCCGGCCAGGCCCGGGAGAAATGGGAATCGGTGGCCGCGCTGCTGCGGCTCGCCGAGGAGTTCGAGGTCAAGCGGCCGGAGGCGACGCTGCGCGACTTCACCGCGGAGTTGGCCGAGCGGGCGAGCGCGCAACACGCGCCGACGGTCGAGGGCGTCACCCTCGCGTCGCTGCACGCGGCCAAGGGCCTGGAGTGGGACGCGGTGTTCCTGGTCGGCCTCAACGAGGGGATGATGCCGATCGCCTACGCGGACACCCCGGACAAGATCGAGGAGGAGCGCCGGCTGCTCTACGTCGGGGTGACCCGGGCGCGCGAGCGGCTGACCCTGTCCTGGTCCCTGGCCCGCACTCCGGGCGGCCGAGGCCGCAAGGCGTCCCGGTTCCTCGACGGCCTGCGCGGCGCGGACGGCTCGCGCGGCACGGGCTCCGCGCTGCCCGACGCGTTCCGTTCACCGGCCCGCGGCCCGGACGGTACGGTCCGGCCCCGGCGCAAGGTGGGCCCGGTGCGCTGCCGGGTGTGCGCCCGGGCGCTCCAGGACGCCGCCGAGCGCAAGATCGGACGCTGCCTGGACTGCCCCTCGGACGTCGACGAGTTCCTCCTCGAGCAGTTGATCGTGTGGCGGCAGGGGCGGGCACAGGAGCAGAGCCAGCCGGCGTTCGTCGTCTTCACCGACGCGACGTTGACCGCGATCGCCGAGACCCGGCCGCTCAACGAGCGGCAACTGGCCGCGATCCCGGGGGTGAGCCGAACCAAGCTGGAGCGATTCGGTGACGACGTGCTCGCGCTGTGTGCCGGTCACGACCTCGCGATCGAGCCCGCGCCGGAGGACTTCGGGCACATCCCGGAGGACGAGGATGCTCCTGCCGGGGAGTGAGATCCGAGGGGTTTCCCTCGAGTGACGAGGACCATGCAATAAATCGTTTGCGTCTCGCTCCGAACCGCATCTACGCTCACGAGCACGGTCGGAACGTTCGACCGTGCTCGTCCATGAAACCTGGAAACACCCCTGCGGTGTTCCCCGAACCCTCTCGAAAGGAGGTGAACGTCGTGATTACCAGGAACTTGAAAGCCCAGCGTCAGGCGTTCACCGCCGCTTCGGTCGTGGTGTCGGTGGGCTCCGCCAAGCTGTCGCATGCCGATCTCTCCCTGCCCAAGTCCGGCCTGGCCGGGCTCCCCACGGATCTGTCCTATGCCGGGACCGATGCCCTGATCACCGCCTCCGCGCGACTGCGCGGCAACGGCAGTGGTGCGTCCGCAGTCGCGGGTGCCTCAGGTCTCGTCGGTCTGGCGGGCAGCGCCGAGGGTCCGTGGCAAGGCGAGCAGGCAGCGGCGACGCGTCGCAACGAGCGACCGTCGAACGCGGCGGCTTGCGAGCAGGCGCAGACGCAGGAATCGCAGCAGGCCAGTGGAATGACCATGGCGGCCTTTGCCGGTAACAACGGGTATCCGTCCTGGAGGAACAGGACCTGACGTAACGTCAGGTCGGCACCCTCCAGGGCCGCGGAATCCCGAACACCGGGATCCGCGGCCCTTGTCTTTTGTCGGCTGTCAGCAGCACCGAGTAGCGACCACCGGGGACACGAGTCCCACGAATCACAGGAGCACCACGTGCCCCACGGCAAACCCCCCGCACCCGGCAGCACAGCCACAGCGACATCGGAGGTAGACCTGATGACCCTTACCGCTTTCGAGGACGTCGAGCAGCTCGAGTCGACGATCCCCTGCCGTTCCTACGACCCGGAGGTCTTCTTCGCCGAGTCCCCCGAGGACGTCGAGTACGCGAAGGCCCTGTGCCGCGAGTGCCCCGTGCGTGAGATGTGCCTGCAGGGCGCGCTCGAGCGCCGCGAGCCCTGGGGTGTCTGGGGTGGCGAGCTCTTCGTGCAGGGCGTCGTCGTCGCCCGCAAGCGTCCCCGTGGCCGTCCGCGCAAGACGGAGGTCGCCGCGTGACCCCGCCGGCGGGACCCCGACGCACGAGCACCCGACACACCACGTACGCGCAGGAACCCATGAAGCACATTCACGACACGAACGCCGTTTTGCCCAATGACAGGAGCAGGGAGTTGCATCTCATCAACGAAGCCCTCGCGAGGGCTCAGATGGATCAACAGCTCCGTGAAGCGGAGCTCCAACGCAGGGCGTACCACGTCCGGATGGCGCGCAGGATGCGTCGTCGGGCGGAGGTCGCCTCCATGCGCGCGCGCCGGGCGCTGGCCATCGCGGTGATGTAAGCCGCCGATGTCGCCCGACCGGTACGCGGCACGCCGAAGGGCGGGCACCCCTCGAGGGGTGGGCGGCCCTTCGTGTTGGTGGTGGGGGGGGAGGGGTTCTCACCCCTGCGGGGTTTTTTGGGGTTTTGCT
>NZ_JBVHLU010000093.1:0-42113 GCF_055558835.1 Embleya sp. NPDC025285 | reverse complement strand
CCCCCCCCCCCCCCCCCCCCCCCCCCCCCCCCCCCCCCCCCCCCCCCCCCCCCCCCCCCCCCCCCCCCCCCCCCCCCCCCCCCCCCCCCCACGACACATTTCGACCGAAAACCGGCGCCGCGCGCACCCGGGGCCTTCGGGGTCACACTCCGGGGGAGTCGACCCGGTAGGGGACCAGGGTGGTGCGGTTCTCGTCGACGGCGAGCCGGTGCCCGGCGGCGGGACAGGCCCGCCGGGGACAGTCGCGGCGCTCGCACACGCGACATCCCAGGCCGATCGGCGTCGCCGCCCGCGTCGTTCAGGGCGAGGCCGTCGGTGTACACCAGCCGGTGTGCGTGCCGGAGTTCGCAACCCGGGGCGACCGCGAAGCCGGCCCCGGCACCGCCCCACGCGCGCCGCCCGCGAGTGACCGTACGGGCGATCCGGAAGTAGGCGCGACCGTCGGGCATGGTGGCGATCCGGGTGAGGACGCGGCCCGGCGCGGAGAACGCCTCGTACACCCGCCACAGCGGGCAGGTGCCGCCGCAGCGGGAGAAGCGGAAGCCGGTCGCGGACTGCCGCTTGGAGACGTTGCCCGCCCGGTCCACCCGCGGGAACACGAACGGCACCCCACGTCCGCGCGGGCGCTGGAGTGTGCCGAACCGATGGCACACGGTCTCGAAACCGCCCCCGAAGCGCGTCCCGAGCAGGTCGATGTCGTAGCGCACCTCCTCGGCCGCGGCGTGGAAGGCGGTGTAGGGCATGACCATCAGGGTTATGGACCTTGTGGCGTGGCTAGGTTTCGAGTGCGGTCGAAGCCGGCGGGAGGCGTGTCGGCGGGGATGCGGCCGCCACCGGCGGGAGAACGCCGCGTCGAGTGGGCCACGTGGCAGGAAGGCATCCCGGTCTACGTACGCATCCGAGGGGTGACACATCCGATGACCGGTTCACCACCGCACGCGCGGCCCGGGCCCGACATCGCGGCCTCGACCCGAGAGCCGGTCGTCGACGGATATCCCGCCCGGCCGGGGGTCCGCGCGGGGGACACGCTGCGGCTGCATGTGTCCACCCGTGCCGACCGGTTCCGGATGGACGTGTACCGGTGCGGCGAGACCCTGCGCCACATGGCCTTCCTGATCGCGGACGGCCGCCACGCCCCCGCACGTCGACCCGAGCAGGACTGGTGCTGGCCCGGCTACGACTTCGCCGTTCCCGCGAAGTGGCCCTCGGGGGTGTACGTGGCGATCCTGCGGGCGGACGCGGACGGGCCGCCGGATCCGGCCCCCGACAGCACCGAGGCGGTGGACGCGCGCGCGGGACGGATGTTGTTCGTGGTGACGCCCCGAGTGCCGACCGCGCGCATCCTCTACAAGGTGCCGGTGTTCACCTACCACGCCTACAACGAGAGCGGCGGCGGGAGCCTGTACCGCTCGACCCACCACCTCGCGACCCCGCCGCCGGGCGGCACCAGGATCGTCGGTCTGCGACGTCCCGGCGGTGGCATCGGCGGTCCCGTGAAGGGGCACCCGGACGCCCACGATCCACGCACCCCGCGCCAGACGTTCGCGCACTGGGACGCCCCCTTCATCGCCTGGCTGGAGGCGAACGGTCACACGGTCGACTACTGCACCGACCTGGATCTGCACGAGTCGCCCGAACCCCTCGACGGACACCGGCTGTTGCTCTCCGCCGGCCACGACGAGTACTGGAGCGCGCCCACCCGCCGACACGTCACCGCCTTTCGCGACCGAGGCGGCAACATCGCCAACTTCGGCGCGAACACCTGCTGGTGGCGCGTCACGGTGACCGACGACGGCACCGCCCTGGCCTGCACCAAATTCCCACCGGGCGCACCGCTGGGCGTCGACCTCGACGCGCTCCGCGGCGTCCCCGACCACTGGTGGGAAACCGAACCGGAGAACACGCTGACCGGTGTCAGCTACCGCAACGGCGGCGGCCACTGGCTCGGGCCCCGAGCCCCGCTCGGCTTCACCGTGCAACACGCCCAGCACCCGATCTTCACCGGCACCGGACTGCGCGACGGGGACCTCCTCGGCGCCGAGCACGCCCTGGTCGGCTACGAGTGCGACGGCGCGGCAACGCGCCGCGACGCGTCGGGAGCGGCCGTGGCCACCGGCGAGGACGGCACACCGGTCGACTTCACGATCCTGGGCGTCGCCGAACTCCCCGCGGACCCGGCCGCCGGCTGGCATCACGCCGCGCGCGAGAGCGACGGGTGCGCACGAATGGCGACACTGGGCCTGTACACCCGAGGCGGCACCGTATTCACCGCCGCCACCGTCGACTGGCCGCGTGTGCTTCCCCTGGACCGGCAGGTGCGCACCATCACCCACAATGTGATCACGATGTTGTCCCGGAACCCCGGGCCCGCGTCGTGTGGTCCGAAGGATGTGTCCGTGCCGGCGGAACCCGGATGACCCGCCAGGCCGGCGGATCCGGGACGATCCGCCACCGCGGCCCCGCGCCGACCGCTCGGCCTCGTGTCGATCTCGTGCCACGTCTTGTCCTCGGGGCCGACCCGCCCACACCATGGCGCTTCCGAGGTTCCGCGCCGACGGCGGGGAAGTCGGCCATTCGAAGGGGGCCCGGACATGCGGGACGACCTCGTACCGAGCCCGGACGCTCGGGCCGAACGACAGGCCGAGGGGAAGCGGGCTCCCACGACGTTGCCGCGCCGCGCGACTGGGCGTTCACCTGTCGCATCGGCCCGGGCGTAGACGGGCATGCGGATCGCCTATCTGCACCCCGGCAGCATCCCCTCCCTCTACGCCAACAGCGTGCACGCGATGCGCATGTGCGACGCCTTCGCCCGGGCCGGTCACCAGGTGACCCTCTACACCGCGCCCGGCTCGTTCGACGTCGATGACGCGCACGCCTACTACGGCGTCCGGCACCGTTTCCCCATTCACAGGGTGCCGAGCCCGGACTACACCCCGGCCGGATACCGGGTACGCGCCGAACGAGTGCGAGTGCTCCTCGTACGCGACGCCCCCGATCTGATCTACGGCCACGACCTGTACGCCCTCACCGCCGCGGTCGGCGTCGCACCGCTGGTGTACGAGACCCATCGGCTGCGGGACGACCCGAACACGCTGCGCATCGAACACGAGCTGCTGCACGCGGGCGTGCTCGCGCGGATCGTGGTGATCACGCACGCGCTCGAACGCGAATACCGGCGTGTGTACGGCGCGGTCGCACCGCTTCCGCTCCTGGTCGCCCCCGAGGGCGCCGACCCGCCCGATACCCGCGCCGGCCTCGAGAGCCCACCGGAACTCCCGGGGCGGGCACACGCTCCACGGATCGGCTACGTCGGACACCTCTACGAGGGGCGCGGCATCGACCTGGTCCTCGACCTCGCACGCCGGCTCCCGGACCTCGACTTCCACCTCGTCGGCGGCACCCCCGAGGACCTCGCGCGCTGGACCGGCCCCGGTCGTCGCGTCGCCAACGCGTACTTCCACGGGCACCGGCCGCCCGCGACCGTCGGCGCCTACTACCCGCTGTTCGACGTGGTCCTGGCCCCCTACCAGAGCAAGGTCTACACCGCCGACGGACACTGCGAGACGGGCCGTTGGGCGTCTCCGATGAAGATGTTCGAGTACATGGCCCACGGGCGGGCCATCGTCGCGTCCGACCTGCCCGTCCTGCGCGAGATTCTTCACGACCGGATCAATTGCCTTCTCCGGCCACCCACCGACGCATCGGCCTGGGCCCGGGCGATCACCGAACTCCTGGCCGACGAACCACTGCGCGGCGCGCTCGGCGGCGAGGCCCGGAGCCGAGTGCACGCGCACCACACGTGGCGCCACCGTGCCGACCGGGTGCTGGCGAACCTCGACCGGTGAGGGTGATCGGGGAGGTTCGCGTTCGGTGTGGTGGTCGGGAACCGCAGTGGGTTCCCGACCACCACACCGACGACGCGCCTTACTCGGGTGCGGATCCGGACCCGGGCGCGGGCTCGTGGGCCGGGTCGGACCAGAGCGAGCGGATGTGGCCGAGGTGTTCGCTCATCGCCGCCCGCACGCCCTCGCCGTCCCCGGCGAGCAACAGGTCGAGGATTTCCTCGTGTTCGCGGGCGGAGGCCACCAGCGCGCCGCGTTCGGCGAGTTGGGTGAGTCCGTACAGGCGCGAGCGCTTGCGCAGGTCGCCGACGACCTCGACCAGGCGCTGGTTGCCGCCGAGTTCGAGGAGGCCGAGGTGGAACTGCCGGTCGGACTCCAGGTAGCCGATCAGGTCGCGTCGCTCGGCGGCGGCCACGATCGCGGCGGCCACCGGGCGCAGCGCCTGCAGCGCGGCGGGGTCGGCGGTCTCGGCCAGGCCCACGACGACCGGGATCTCGATCATCGACCGAATCTCGGTGTACTCGTCGAGGTCGCGACCGGACAGCGCGGTGACCCGGAAGCCCTTGTTGCGGACGACCTCGACCAGACCTTCCTTGACCAGGTCGAGCATCGCTTCGCGCACGGGGGTCGCCGAGACGCGGAACTGGGCGGCCAGGCTCGGCGCCGAGTAGATGACGTCCGGGCGCAGCTCACCGGCGATGAGGGCGGCGCGCAGGGCGTGCGTCACCTGGTCGCGCAGGCTGCGGCGCTCCTGCACGAACGGCAGATCCAGGGGCCGCTCCAGCGTGTTCGCCGTGGCGGTGGTCTCGCCGGTCGGCTCGGTCGGCACTTCGGCGTGCGCTCTCATCGGGTGTCCTTCCTCGAGGCCGGGTGCACCTCGAAACCTGTGCAATGTGCAATGTTACAGTCTGTTCGGCATTGTGCCCACCACCTCCCCGTTCCGTCCCCGACGCGCCATGTCCCGGTGCCCCGGCATCGCGGCGCCCGCGTGCTCCCGCGTGCTCACGCAGCGCCCGTCGGATTCGCCGGCAGCAGGCTCACGGTGCGGGTGGCGGTGTAGAAGTCCGCCGCGGCGCGGCCCTGTTCGCGCGGCCCGTGACTGGAGGCCTTCGTTCCGCCGAAGGGCAGGTGGAAGTCGACACCCGTGGTGGGCGCGTTGACCTTGACCAGGCCGGTGTCGATCCGGTCGACCACGGCGAGCGCGGCGTCCAGGTCGCGGGTGTGCACCGACGCGACCAGGCCGTGCGGCACGGCCCGCGCCAGCTCGATGGCCCGATCCAGGTCGCTCGCGCGTTGCAGGACCGCGACGGGGCCGAAGATCTCCTCGTGGAGCGCGGCATGGCCGGTCGGCACCCGCTCCAGGATGGTCGGGGTGGCGAACCATCCCGCGCCGTCGTACGCGCGGCCCGCGGTCAGCACTCGGCCGCCGGCGGCGAGCGCCGAGTCGAGCGCGGCGCGCACCCGGGTGCGTGCCGCCTCGGTCACCACCGGCCCGCATACCGTCGCGGCGTCGGCCGGGTCGCCCACCGGCAGCGCCCGGGTGGCGGCGTCCAGCGCCTCGCGCAGCGGATCGGGATCGCCCACCACGATGATCCGCCGGGTGGCGGTGCACTTCTGACCCGCGTAGCCGAAGGCCGCCGCGATCAACTGCGCGGCGGTGGACCGCACATCGGCGTCCGGCAGGACCAGCGCGGCGTTGCACCCGCCCATCTCGGCCTGTACGGGGAGCCCTCGCGCGGTGGCCGCGCGGACCACGTCCAGGCCCACGGCGGTCGAACCGGTGAACGAGACCACATCGGCGGCCTCGACCACGGCCGCACCGGTGGCGGCCTCGCCCGGCAGCACGGTGAACAGGTCGGCCGGCAACACCGCGTCGAGCAGTTCGGCAAGGCGCAGCGCGCAGCCGAGCGCCTGCGGGGCGGGCTTGAGCAGTACCGCGTTGCCCGTGGCGAGCGCGGGCGCGGCCTTCCAGAGCGGGATCGCCAGCGGGAAGTTCCACGGTGTCACCAGCCCGGCCAGGCCGTACGGTCGACGTCGGGTCAGCAGCAGGCCGGGGCCCGAGGCGGGTTCGTGCACCGAGCCGACCGGGTCGTAGACCTGCTGCGCGTTGTAGCGCAGGATCGCGATGGCGCGGGCGATCTCGCCCCGTGCCTCGCCGATCGGCTTGCCGACCTCGCGCACGATCAGGTCGGCGAAGGTGTCGGCGGTGTCGGCGAGTCGGTCGGCGGCGGCGCCGAGCGCGGCGCAACGGGCCGAGGCCCCGGCCGCCCACCAATCGCGTTGGGCGGCGCGGGCGCGTTCGGCGGCGCTGTGCACGTCGGCGGGGGACACCGCCGGTGCCTCGGCGACGAGTTCGTCGGGGTCGGCCGGGTTGTGGCTGCGCACCGGTGGTGCGGCGGACGTGGTGGTCACGGCGGGAAGCCCTTCGGGAAGGGGTCGGTGGATCGACCGGGCCGCCGGGGGCGGTGATCCGGGCGCGTTTGGTGACGGTGGGCCGGGGCCGGGGCCGGGCCGATCGGACGATCGGTCGGCCGGACGGCCCGGCGGGAGTCGGCGTCGTGTCGGGTGGGTGCGGCGGGGCCGGTTCAGCTCAATCCGGCCGCGACGGCCCGCTCGGTCGCCAGCCGGACGCTTTCCCGCGTCTCGGCGTTCAGTGGCCGGCGGGGCGGACGGCAGGGGCCGCCGGGCTTGCCGACCACGTCCATGGACAGCTTGATCGCCTGGACGAACTCGGTGCGGGTGTCCCAGCGCAGCAGCGGGTGCAGGACGTCGTACAACTCCCGGGCCCGGGGCAGGTCGCCGGCGACGGCGGCGCGGTAGAGCTCGATGCAGGAGTGGGGGAGGACGTTGAGGAATCCGCCGATCCAGCCCTTGGCACCGGCCACGGCCAGCTCCAGGAGCACGTCGTCGGCACCCGCCAACAGGTCCAGGCCGGGGACCAGTTCGGCGAGGCGGTAGGCGCGGCGGGTGTCGCCGCTGAACTCCTTGACGCCGACGATGTGGCCGTCGGCGTGCAGCTTCGCCAGCAGTTCGGGGGCCAGGTCCACCCGGGTGTCGAACGGGTTGTTGTAGGCGACGACGGGCAGGCCGACCGAGGCCACGTCGGCGTAGTGCGCGTGCACCTCGGCATCGTCGGCGCGGTAGGCGTTCGGCGGCAGCAGCATGACGGCCTCGGCGCCGGCCCGGGCCGCCTGCTCGGTCCAGCGGCACGCCTCGGCCGAGCCGTACGCGGCGACGCCGGGCATCACCCGGTCGCCGCCCACGGCATCGACCGCGACGCGGACCACCTCGGCGCGTTCCTCGGCGGTCAGGACCTGGTACTCGCCCAGGGAACCGTTGGGCACGACGCCGTCGCAGCCCGCGTCGACGAGCCCGCGCACGTGGTCGGCGAAGGCGTCGTAGTCGATGCTCAGGTCCGCGCGCAGCGGCAGCGTGGTGGCGACCATCAGGCCGCGCCACGGCCGGCGGATGTGGTCGGTGGGGATCGGGCCGGACACGGGGGCTCCTCGGGTGTCGATGGCAGTGGTGACGGCGACGGGGACGTCGTGGTCGCCGTCGGCGGTGGCGGGCATCGCGGTGGTGGCACACGTTTCCACCGTGGCCACCTCAGTACAATGTCACATTGCTTTACTGTTCCGCCAGACCCGACTTCGATCGCATCGGCAAACGAGGGAAGCGGTAAAACCGCAGGTGAATGGTAAAGGGAATGCAAATACAATGTCGCACCTCAAATGTGACACGTTGCAAACCTTGACCATTGCATCGCCCGTGGGCAGAGTTCCCCACCAACCACCCCACCCCGCCGCCTCCCGAGAGGCCCGCCACCATGACCACGCTCGCGCCCCCCACGGATCCGCCGGCGGATCAGGTTTCGCCCGCCGTCGGCACCGCCCCCACCGGGCTGCGCCCCTCGCAACTCGCCTGGCGTCGCTTCCGGCGCGACCGCACCGGGATCGTCGCCGCCTGCGTCGTCGCCGTCTTCGTCGTCGCGGGCCTGGGCGCACCGCTGTTCGCCCGGTGGTACGGGCACGACCCCTACACCACCTACGGCCAGAACCGGCCCGGCCTGCTCAACGAGTTCGGCTTCCCGATCGCACCCAACGGCGGCATGTCCGGCGAGTTCTGGCTCGGCCTCGAACCCGGCCTGGGCCGGGACGTGCTCACCCAACTCCTGTACGGCATCCGCACCTCGCTGCTCATCTCGCTGGCCGTGGTCGCCATCGTCACCGTGCTCGGCGTGCTGGTGGGAGTGACCGCCGGCTACCTCGGCGGACGTACCGACTTCCTCGTGGGCCGACTGATCGACGTCATGCTCAGCTTCCCGGCGACGCTGTTCTTCATCGCGTTCACCCCGGTGGTCACCTCGCTGCTGACCCGCCCGGGCGAGCAGATGTCGCCGCTGCTGCGCGGGGCGGTCATCGTCGCGGTGCTCTCCGCGTTCGGCTGGGCCTCGGTGGCCCGACTGCTGCGCGGTCAGGTGCTCTCGCTGCGCGCTCGCGAATACGTCGAGGCGGCGCGGGTGATCGGCGCCTCGCCCGGCCGCATCGTGCTGCGCGAGCTGCTGCCCAACCTGGTCACACCGATCCTGGTCAGCGCGTCGATGGCGGTGCCCGCGTACGTGACCACCGAGGCCGCCCTGTCCTACCTGGGTGTGGGCATGGTCGAACCCACCCCCGACTGGGGGCGGATGTTGCTCAAGGGCGCCGAGGTCTACCGGACCGACATCACCTACATGTGCGTCCCCGGCATCTCGATGCTCGTCTTCGTCGTCGCCTTCAACCTGCTCGGCGACTCGGTCCGCGACGCACTCGACCCCAAGAGCGACCGCTGAGCCCCCGACGTCGCGTCCGGCGCCGGTCCCTTCGCCACACCGCACTCGCACGGCAACCCTCGGAAGGAACCATGAACCCTCGGCGCAGACCCACTCGCCTCACCCGAACCGCGCTCGCCGCGCTCACCCTCGCCCTCGGCGCGGCCGCCTGTTCCGGCGGCGGCGGCACCCCGGACAACAAGGAGCCCGGGAAGGGCGCCCCCAAAGCCCAGGTCCGCGCCGTGTCGATCGGCGCCGCCGCCGAGTCGAAGGGCCCGGCCAAGGAACTCCCCGGTGCCAAGCCCGGCGGCACCGCCACGGTCCTGGAGCGCGCCGACTTCAACCACCTGGACCCGGCCCGCGTCTACGTCTCGCACGAGCAGACGGCGGAACTGCTGATCTCGCGTCAGCTCACCACGTACAAGCAGGAAGGCGACCACACCACCCTGGTCGGCGACCTGGCCACCGACACCGGGACCAGCCCCGACGGCGGCAAGACCTGGACCTTCACCCTCAAGGACGGGCTCAAGTACGAGGACGGGTCGCCGATCACCGCGCAGGACGTCAAGTACGGCGTCGAGCGCTCGTTCGCCAAGGAGATCACCGGCGGCCCCACCTGGATCCAGGAATGGCTCGTCGGCAACGCCGACTTCCGCTCGGTGTACGACGGCCCCTACGCCGGCCGCGAACTGGACGCGATCAAGACCCCGGACGCGCGCACCATCACCTTCGCGCTCCCGGCCCCGCGCGGCGACTTCCCGTTCGCGGTGGCGATGCACACCAGCACCCCGGTGCCGCGGGCCAAGGACACGAAACTGGAATACGACAAGCGCCCGTTCTCCAGCGGCCCCTACAAGATCTCCACCCGCGAGATCGACAAGTCCATGACCATGGTCCGCAACGAGCACTGGGACCCGAACACCGACGCGGTCCGGCACGCCTACCCCGACCAGTGGAAGTTCGAGTTCGGCGCGTCCAACCAGCAGATCAACGAGCGGCTGATCGCGGCCAACGGTGGTGACCGCACGGCGATGACCTTCCGCGTCGCGGTCGGCCGCGAGGTCGCCCAACAGGTGCTCACCACACCGGACTTGAAGGCTCGCACGGCGGACGCGGCCACCCCGTACACCGAGTACTTCGAGATCAACAACCGGCGCCAGACCAATCCGAAGATACGCCAGGCGCTGATCGCGGCGTTCCCCAAGGAACAGGTGCGGCAGATCCTGGGCGGCCCCGCGTACGGCGAGTTCGCCACCACGCTGATGGGCGCGACGGTGCTCGGCTTCGAACCCTTCGACCTGGCCGGTGTGCCGAACACCGGTGACCCGGCCAAGGCCAAGCAGTTGCTCGCCGAGTCCGGCACCCCCAACCCCAGCATCACCTACGCGTACAACCAGACCCCGCTGTGGGAACAGGTCTCGGTGACCATCGTCCAGGCCCTGCAACAGGCCGGCTTCAAGGTGGTTCCGCAGCCGATCAACGACAAGAGCTACTACACCGAGATCGGCCGCATGGACAACAAGTACGACCTGTACTGGTCCGGCTGGGGTGCCGACTGGCCCAGCGCCGCCACCGTGCTCCCGGCCAAGTTCGACGGCCGCAAGATCATCGACGACGGCTCCGTCTACAGCCTCTACAACAACCCGGCGATGAGCACCGAGATGGACCGCATCACCGCGATGTCGGACGTCGTGGCGGCCGGCAAGGAATGGTCGAACCTGGAGAAGAAGATCATGGCCGAGGCCCCGGTGGTGCCGTTCGTGTACCGGCGCCAACTGACCCTGTACGGCCCCGGTCTGGGCGGCGTACGAGTCGGCTTCATCGGCTCGACCTATCCGATCGACGTCTGGGTCAAGTAGCCCCCGGGCGGGGCGGCTTCGGCTCCGACCGGCGGCGCGGGCGGGAAGGCTCGCCCCTTCCCGCCCGCGCCGCCGGGCCGCCCGGCCGCTCCCCGGTCCGACCTCCAGTGAGGGCCCCATGTTCCGATTCCTGGTGCAGCGACTGCTCGGCGCGGCGCTGATCCTCTTCGTCGTCTTCACCGTCACCTTCTTCCTGTTCTTCGCGATGCCGGACGACCCGGCCCGGCTGTCCTGCGGCAAGACCTGCACGCCCGAGACGCTCGCCCTGATCCGACGCGACCTGGGCCTGGACGAGTCGGTACCGATGCAGTACTGGCACTACATCGTCGGCGTCTTCGCCGGCCGCGACTTCGGCTCCTCGCACTGCTCCGCACCGTGCCTGGGCTACTCGTTCGTCAACCACGAGCCCGTGCTCGACACCCTGCTCGACCGCTTCCCCGCCACCCTGTCGCTGGCCCTGGGCGCCTCGGTGATCTTCCTCGGCGTCGGCATCATGATCGGCATGCTCGCGGCGCTGCGCCGCGGTACCTGGCTGGACAAGGCCACGATGGCGTTCTCGCTGATCGGCGCCTCGGTGACCATCCAGTTCCTCGGGGTGATCGCCCGCTACGTCCTGGTCGACCAACTGCGCTGGCTGCCCAAACCCGAGTACATCCCGCTCCTCGACGACCCCGGCGGATGGACGGGCGGGCTGCTGTTGCCCTGGCTGACGCTGGCCTGCGTACAGGCCGCGGTGTACGCACGACTGACCCGGGCGTCGATGATCGACGCACTCGGCGAGGACCACGTACGCACCGTGCGGGCGAAGGGATTGACCTCCCGTCAGGTCTACGCCAAACACGCGTGGCGGGGCGCGATCACCCCGGTGGTGACCGTCTACGGCATCGAACTCGGCGTCCTGCTCGGCGGCGCGGTGGTCACCGAGACCACCTTCAACATCCCCGGCATCGGCAAACTCGCGGTGAACGCGGTCGCCAACTCCGATCTGCCGATGATCACCGGCGTGGTGCTGATCGCCGCCACCGCGATGGTGCTCGCCAATGTCGCGGTGGACGCCGTGTACGCCGTCATCGACCCCCGGGTGCGTGTGTGATGACCCCTCCCCTCCTCGCGGTCCGTGATCTGCGGGTGCGCTTCGCCACCGAGGGCGGCGTGGTCAAGGCCGTCGACGGCGTCTCCTTCGACGTCGAACGCGGCCGCACACTCGGCATCGTCGGCGAGTCCGGTTCCGGCAAGAGCGTCACCAACCTCACCCTGCTCGGTCTGCACAACCCCGCGCGCACCACCATCGAGGGCAGCGCGATCCTGGACGGGACGGAGCTGGTCGGCGCCCCCGAACGCGTCCTGCGGGACCTGCGCGGGCAACGCGTGTCGATGGTGTTCCAGGACCCGCTCACCGCCCTGTCGCCGTACTTCACGGTCGGCGCGCAGATCGTCGAGACCTACCGCCGGCACACCGGCGCCGGCCGACGCGAGGCCACGGCCCGCGCCGTCGACATGCTCGACCGGGTCGGCATTCCGCAACCCGCCCGCCGGGCCCGGGAGTTCCCGCACCAGTTCTCCGGCGGCATGCGCCAACGCGCGATGATCGCGATGGCGCTGGTGTGCGAACCCGACCTGCTGATCGCCGACGAACCCACCACCGCGCTCGACGTCACCGTGCAGGCCCAGATCCTGGACCTGCTCGCGGAGTTGCAGGAGCAGTTGGGCACCGCGATCATCCTGGTCACCCACGACCTCGGGGTGATCGCCGACGTCGCCGACGACGTGCTGGTGATGTACGCGGGCCGCGCGGTCGAGTTCGGCGCGGTCGGCGAGGTCCTGGACACGCCCCGGCATCCGTATACCCGAGGTCTGCTCGCCTCGGTCCCGCGTTTGTCCGACGCCCTGGACCGGCCGCTGCGACCGGTGCCGGGCTCGCCGCCCAGCCTGCTCGCGCCGCCGCCCGGCTGCGCCTTCCATCCGCGCTGCGCGCAGGTGATCGACAGCCCCGAGACACCGTGCCGCACGGTGCTCCCCCTGTTGGAGCGCGTGCACGCGGGACCCGGCGGCAGCGAGCACGCCGCCGCCTGCCATCTGGACGGGGCGCCGGGCACCGCCGCGCCGACGGACCTGCGAGGAGCCACCCCATGAAGACCGAGTCACTCGACGCGCCCGAGGCGCCGCTGCTCCGGGTGAGCGGACTGACCAAGCACTTCCCCACGGGCCGAAGCCTGCTGCGCCGTCGCACCGGGGCCGTGCGCGCTGTCGACGGCGTCGACCTGACCGTCGGCGCCGGGCAGAGCATCGGCCTGGTCGGCGAGTCCGGGTGCGGCAAGTCCACGACCGGGCGCCTGATCACCCGACTGCTGGAGCCGAGCGCGGGCACCATCGCCTACCGGGGCCGCGACATCACACACGCCTCGCGCCGCGAACTGGCGCCCATCCGCGCGCAGATCCAGATGATCTTCCAGGATCCGTACTCGTCCCTGAACCCGCGCCACACCATCGGCACCATCCTGCGCGCCCCGCTGGACGTCAACGACATCGATCCACCCGGCGGACGCGAGCGCCGGATCGGGGAACTCCTGGAGACGGTCGGCCTCAACCCCGAACACCGCAACCGTTTCCCGCACGAGTTCTCCGGCGGGCAGCGGCAACGCATCGGCATCGCCCGGGCGCTCGCCGCCGGGCCCAGCCTGATCGTGGCCGACGAACCGGTGTCCGCACTGGACGTGTCCATCCAGGCACAGGTGATCAACCTGCTCGGGGATCTGCGGCGCGATCTGGGCATCGCGTTCGTGTTCATCGCGCACGACCTGGCCGTGGTCCGGCACTTCTGCGATCGGGTGATGGTGATGTACCTCGGGCGCGTCGTGGAGAGCGCCGACCGCGACTCGCTGTACGAACGGGCCCACCACCCGTACACCCACGCGCTGTTGTCCGCCGTGCCCGGCGCGACCGGCCCGGACGGCACCCGGCTCGAGCGCATCCGGCTGAGCGGGGACGTACCCAGCCCGATCGACCCGCCCTCGGGTTGCCGGTTCCGCACCCGCTGCCACAAGGCGCAGGACGTGTGCGCGACGACCGAACCGCCGCTGATCACGCTGGAGGGTCGACCCGGACACGAGGTGGCCTGCCACTTCCCGGAGCCGGTCAAGACGCAGCCCGTGCGGACGACCGGGCCCGTGCGGCGCCGGTCCGTGGATCGTGGGACCGTCGAAACCCTGGCGCCGGCGACAGCCGGGCAGTCGCCACCCACCGGAAAGGCCGCGCACCCGTGACCCGAAGAGCCCCCGCCGACTTACCCCGCACCCTGCCGCTCTCGCGCCGATAACGACTCGGAGCAACACCGGGTCCATCCAAGCCTGCCGCCGCGGAGGGAGGCCGCGCCGCGTGACCGGAAGGCTCGGCCGGGGGCCTACGGCCGTGGCTCCATGGGGCCGGGGACGCGGGCCTCCACCGAGACGTCGGGCACGTTCCGCGCTTCGCGCACGGTGGCGGCGGAGCCGTGGACGGCACCCGTGAGGGTGGTGAAGTCCTTGGCCAGACCGGGCAGGGTCAGGAGCCGGCGGGGGGTGTGCCGCAACAGGCCCGCCAGCACCTTGTAGCGCAGGCTCGGCACGCAGACGACCGGCGGGCGGCGTCGGTGAATGGCCCGCACCGCCCGCTCCGCGACGTACGGCGACGCGAGCGTGAGCGAAGAAGGCGGCGCGGCGATGCCGGCACCGAGGTGGAACCGGGAGGCGGTGTAGCCGAGTACGAGCGCGGTCAACGCCACCGGTGACGTGCGCACGCGCCGGGAGTAGGCGAACGACTCGGTCATCACCAGTTCGTACGCCTTCGTCGCGCCGTACGCCGTGCCCTGCCAGACCGGGGCGAGAGCGGACACCGAGGACACCGTCAGGATGCGGCCGTTGCCCCGCCGGAGCATCTCCGGCAGCGCGGCGTGGACGAGCCGCGACGGGGCGACCACGTTGAGGTCGAGCAGGCGCCGCTCGTCCGCCCAGCCCGTACGTTCGAACGAAGTGCCCAGACTCGCACCGGCGTTGTTGACCAGGATGTCGACGTCACGCGCCGCGGCGGCCACCCGTTCGAGGTCGTCCTCGACGGTCAGGTCGGCGGGCAGCGCGCGCACCGACACGTCGTGCTCCTTCTCCAACTCGACCGCGAGAGCGTCCAGCGATTCGGCGCCGCGGGCGACCAGCACCAGATCGTGGCCGCGGGCGGCGAGAGCGCGCGCGAGGTCGGCACCGATGCCGTGACTGGCGCCGGTGACCAGGGCCGTGGACATCGCTGCCCTACTTTCTCTCCGAGGGTTTTCGTTCCGAGGTGTCCGGGATCGTTAACCGAACGGGCCCCGGAAAGGTCACGCGCCGCCGCCGCGGCCCCGGTCCGGGCACGTGCGGCTGCGTACTTGCGGGTGAACATCAACGCGTCGTCCGGCCCTGTTCCCAGTGCATCACCCCAGGTGGAGGGCGGTTCCGGGGCTATGGGAGACGCGTGGCGGGAATTTTGCCCGAGCCTTCGCCACCGATACACAAGGTGCTCGATCGCATACCCGATCGGTGCCGTACGAGCACGCGCCGCCGGGTGTGCGCGGTCCCACCGAGCAGGAAGGCATTCCCCGTGTACGCGATGCTGTGTGAGTTGCTGGTCGAGGAGTTCGGCATCGACGCCGGGGATGTCGTTCCGGAAGCGACCTTCAGCGCGCTGGAGTTGGACTCGTTGTCGATGGCGGAGCTGGCCGTCATCATCGCGGACCAGACGGGCAAGGACTTCAGCAGGCTCGGCGAATTGGGCAAGGACACCACGCTGGCCCAGGCCGTCGCCGCGTTCGAGGCCGCCCCACAGGCCGAACCGTTCGTCCGGACCGCCCCGCCCTCCGCCACCGCACCCGCCGCCACCGAACCCACCTCCGAGGCGCCCGCCGCCACCGCGCCCGCCGCCGAGTCGGCCTCGCCCCCCGTCCCGGCCCCGGCACAGCCTCCGGCCCCTGTCGCGTCCCCGGCGAGCTGAGATGACCTCCTCCGAGGTTGCGGTCACCGGCCTGGGCCTGGTGACCGCCGGCGGGATCGGAGTCGAAGCCACCTGGCGGACCCTGTGCGCGGGGCTGTCCACCGCTCGCCGCGACCCGGGGCTGGCCGGTCTGCCCGTGGACATCTCCTGCAGGGTGCCCGGCTTCGCCCCGGACGCCATCCTCGGCCGGAGACTGTCCCGGCGGATGGACCGCAGCGCGCAGATGACCGTCGTCGCCGCCCGCGAGGCCCTGGCCGACGCCGCGCTGGATCCCGGGACTTGGGACCCCACCCGCGTCGGCGTCGTCATCGGCGCGGGCGGACCGTCCATGGAATCCCTGCTGACCTGCATGGAGAGGCTGCTCACGGACCGGGTCACCGCCATCTCCCCGGCCGGTCTGCCCCGCTCGCTGCCCAACACCGCGGCCACCGAGGTCGGCCTCGACCTCGGCGCCCAGGGCACCAACTTCGCGCCCGCCGCCGGCTGCGCCTCCGGCGCGACGGCACTGGGCGTCGCCCGCGACCTGCTACGCGCGGGCACCCTGGACATCGTCTTCGCCGGCGGTGTCGACATCATGTGCAACCCACTCACCGCGGCCGGCTTCGCCCAGTTGGGCGCCCTGTCCACGCACCCCGGCGACCCGGCGCACGCCTGCCGGCCGTTCGACGCCGAACGGGACGGATTCGTCCTGGGCGAGGGCGTGGGCGTCGTGGTGCTGGAGCGCCCGGAGCACGCACGCGCCCGCCGCGCCCGGGTGCGATCCCTGCTGTCCGGCTACGGCGCCGCGAACGACGCCCACCACCTCACCGCGCCGCACCCCGACGGCCGCGGCGCGCGACTGGCCACCCTCGCGGCCCTGGCCGACGCCGGTTGGAATCCGGCCGACGTCGACCACGTCAACACGCACGGCACCGGCACACGGCTCAACGACGCCGCCGAGGCGCGTTTCCTCGCGGCCACCTTCGACCGCTGCCCACCGATCACCGCCGTCAAGAGCGTGCTGGGCCACACCGGCGGCGCGGGTGGCGCAATCGAGGCGATCGTGACCGTCCTGACCCTCGAACACGGGAGCATTCCACCCACCGCCAACCACCACCGCACCGATCCGGACCTGGATCCGGACCTGGACGTGGTCGCCAAGACCCCGCGCCGCCCCGCCCGCTTGAACACCGCGATCTCCACGTCGGTCGCGTTCGGCGGGCAGAACGCCGTCCTCGCCTTCCGCACAGCAACGTCAGGAGCTCCTTCATGACCACCGTAACCCGGGCGGAATCGACATCGGCGCCATCCGCCGCCCCGGCCCCGGGTCGACGGCTCGACGAGTTGGACTGGTGGCGTTCGTGCACGGTCCGGGTCATCGACCCGGCTCCCGAACTGTCCGACGTGACACGCTCGTTCCTGCACGACCTGGCGGCGGCGTTCGAGCGCGGCGGGCACCGGGTGATCCCGCCGGGCGAGAACGAGACCAGGTTCGACGTGGTCCTGGTGGGCGTGTCCGTACCCGACGGCCCCGAGCCGCTGGCCGACCGGATCGTGGAGGAACAGACCCCGCTGATGCTCAAGCTCCGCAAGGAGCAGGGCCGGCAGGGCACGGTCGGGCGGCTGGTGGCGGTGGCGGAAGTGCCCGAGCGGCTGAGCGAGATGTCGCACCCCGAGGTGGTGCGCGCCGCGCGGATCCTGATGGCCAGGGTGGGTGTGTTCACCGTCGTGTTCATCACGCCCGGCACGGTGCCCGGTGAGGTCGCCGAGGCGACGCTGTGCACGATGGAGGGCGGACACCCCACCGAGACCGAGAAGGTCGCCCAGGGCATCTGCGACCGGCTGGTCTCCGCGGCCTGCGCGCACGAGGTGGCCGGCCGGCACGACGTGGTGCCCGACGCCATCACCGCCGGCGCGTGGGCCGCGGCCCACGCGCCGCGGAGCCTGGCCGTGGCCGGGACCCGGATGGGGGACCTCGGGCTGTTGCCGGCCCCACACGCGATGCGCGACTTCGTGTCGCCCCGGTTGAGCCGCACCTACGCGATGTACCTCAATCTGCAGGGATTCAGCGAGGGCATGCTCTTCGCGTTCGATCCCGACCTGAACGCGCTCGTGGTCACCGCGTCCGGACGCTGGGGTGTGGACAAGCGGGACCTCTCCGACACCGACCTCGTGGCCGTCGACTACCGGCTGAACCGGGGCCGGTTGCGGGTTCTGGCCCCCGAGGGCGCGCGGCCGATGGCGCCGTCGGTGGAGGCGTGGGAGGTGTGCGCGCTGTTCGAGGCGGCGCCCACCGTACGGGTCGGCAGGAACGCGGCGGGGCATTGGCAGTGGGACCCCGACGGTACCCACGAGGTACCGGCCATCCGGGCGGGCCTGCACGCGCACGTCGGTGTCTCGTACGCCGACCCGGCCCTGATCGAGACCATCCCGCCGGACCGGGAGCACTATCCGTACGGCTTCGGCTGCGGGACGGACCTGATGATCGACGTCGCCCGCTCCACGCTGGCCGCCTCGCGGGCCCTGCACGACCCCGCGGACACCCGCCACTACGTGCGCTGGCCGATGCTCTACCACGGCGAGATGGCCCTGGAACTGTGGGGACCCGAGCAGCCCGACGAGCCGCTGCGCGGCCTCTTGGACCTCTTCGACCCGAACGGCCTGGGGGCTGTGCGCTTCCACCCGGACCACATCGACCAGCCCTGCTGACCATCCGGCGACGGTGACGCGGACGGTGTGGTGACTGCCGCCCACGGAACCCCGGCGAACGGGGCGGGTGTTCCGCCGGCGGGCAGGACGGGCGCGATTGCCGTCCTGCCCGCGGCGTGCCGACTCCCGGAATCGGCCGCGACGGTCGCTCGGGCGACCGGCGCGTTGGTGCGACGCTTGCGCGCGAACAGCGGCGATAGACGGAATCTGCCCCGCGGGTGTCGGCCCATGGGCACATCGAGGCGGCGAATCCCCCGGGCGTTTCGGGGCGGGGTCGATTCCGACCTCGGCCGGGGGTGTCGCCGTGGTCAGGGTCGCGGTGAACCGTTCGAGGTCGTCGGAACCGAGCGCTTCGAGCTGCCGTGCCTACCTCGGCGCGCGTCGCAGGCGCGTCGGGGCTATGCCGGGTCGCCGTGCGGCGCCTGATCCCGCGCCGGGAGCAGGGCGATACCCGACCTGAAGCGCATGGCGCCCGGTAGGTCCAGATTGCAGTGGCGACTGGCGACGACTCTTTCCTGCATCGCCAACGTGCCGGTGGTCGTGCAGGTGCCACAGCGCAGCGACGTCAGGTGGGCTTGGCGGACGACCGCCAGCATCCCCTCGACGTCGAAGGCGACAGTGAGGCCGATCTCCAGGGTGCCGACCCGGACACCGTCGACCCTCAGGTCGACGCAGGGGCGATGGGTGGACGTGACCTGGTGGGTTGCCAGAGCGACGACCTCCTCGGTGTCCGGGGCGGCACGGGTGCGTCGCGCGGCCTCGACCATCGCGCCGTGCTTGGCCCATCCGGCGGCCACGAGATCGAGGAGATCCAGGCTCAGGAAGCCGTTGACCACCGAGGCGACCTCACGCTCGACGGTCCGGCTCGCGTTGTCCGTGAGACCTTGGGCTCCGCGCTCGAGGATCGTGGCGACCTCGTGTTCGCGAGCCGCGTCGACGAGCGTTTCCGTGGCGGCTTCGACGTCGTCGCCGAACAACAGTTCGCGCACGGACGTGGGATGCGGCACGGCGTCGGTCATGGGTCCACCTCCTTGATGGTCTGTTCACCGGGGTCCGAACGAGGTTCGAGCCGTACCGTCCGGCTCGCTCCGCGCGTGTCCCTGACGTCCTGCACCCCATCCGACGCGAAACCCGGTCGCAGCACCGCACGGACGTGTCGACGGGTCCATCGCGGTCCCCGCCGTTGGTGGGAGAAGCCCAAGTAGCCCGCGAGCGCGGCCACCAGGAGACCGCCAATCACCACCGCCCCGATCACCCAGCCCGAGCCCGAGCTCGAGCCGGCTCCGGTGCCGGGCACCGCAGACGACGACGGAGAGCGGGTTGCGGTCGGCTGCCGAGAAGAACCCGGTCCGGTGCCCGTGGTGACTTCGAAGGAGGCGGAGGCGTCCGCTTCCGCACATCGCGCCGAAACCTGGTGGCTCCCCTTCGACGCGCCCTTGGGGACCACGAACCGGACGCTGAAACTGCCCCCGTTCGGGGTAACCGGCGCATCGAGGGAGGCGACGCCGGCACCGTCCCAACGAATGTCGATCCGGGATCCGGGACGGCACGCGGAGAAGGCCGAACCGGAGATCGCCACCGTCATGCCGGCACTGCCCCTCACGGGGGCCAGGACCAGAGCGGGGCGGGATCGAGGATCAGGCGCAGGCGTCGTCCCCGGGGAGGGAGGCCGCTTGCTCTGGGAGGGTGGTGGAGCCGTCGTTCCCCGAGGGCGAGGGGGCGGGGTCGGAACCACGGGGGAGGGACCGTCCGGTGGATAGGTGACCGGTGGCGGTTTCGGTGGTGGGGGAGGCTCCGGTGCCAGAGGTGGCGGCGGTGGCGGAGGCGGAGGCGGAGGCGGCGGAGGCGGAGGCGGCGGGGGTGGCGGGGGTGGAGGCGGCGGGGGTGGCGGTGCAACCTGGGTGTGCGCGATGCCCATCGGCGCCATGACGCCGGCTCCGACGCAGAGCAGCGCACCCAGCAACCCCGAGACCGCGATCAGTCGCCGGCTCCGCCCGGGCGCCGGGCGCCGGGTGGGACCCTCGGACTCTTCCACCGCTGATCCTTCCGCGTATCCCCGACCGGAGAGCAGGCTCGCGACTCGATCGGAGCCGTGGCGAAGCGCGTTCCGGCGCGCACGACGCACCGGAACGACTCCCGTTCAGGCAAACATGGGACCGCGGGCATCGCATCCGGATGGCCCGGCGACACACCGGACGTGGACCGCGCAAAAGAGTGGACCATCGGTCATGCCGCTTGGCGGCACCCGACAGGTTCGGCCGGATCGCGGTGGCGCGAGAACCGCTCCTGGGCTGTCCGTCGTGACCGGGTACGGCCGCGGGGTGATGTCCGGGGCGTCCTCGACGGCCGCCCGGCCGCTCGGCCCCTGATCCGGGGCCGAGCGCGCTCCACCTCCTTGGATCAGCGGTGGATGAACGAAGGCGGGCGCTTTTCGGTGAAGGCCGCCATGCCCTCCTTCTGGTCGGCGGTGGCGAACGTGGCGTGGAAGAGGCGGCGTTCGAAGCGCACACCCTCGGCCAGAGTGGTCTCGAAGGCGCGGTTGACGCTCTCCTTGGCCATCATCGCGATCGGCGCGGACATGCCCGCGATGATCTCGGCGGTGGCCAGGGCCTCGGTGAGCAGGTCGGCGGCGGGCACGACCCGCGAGACCAGGCCGGCGCGTTCGGCCTCCTCGGCGTTCATGGTGCGGCCCGTCAAACACAGGTCCATGGCCTTGGCCTTGCCGACCGCCCGGGTCAGGCGTTGCGAGCCGCCGATGCCGGGGATGACGCCGAGCTTGATCTCCGGCTGGCCGAACACGGCGGTGTCGGCGGCGAGGAGGATGTCGCACAGCATGGCGAGTTCGCATCCGCCGCCGAGCGCGTAGCCGGAAACCGCGGCGATGGTGGGCTTGCGGACCTCGCCGAGTCGGTCCCACGCGGAGAACCAGTCGGCGAGGTAGACGTCCATGTAGTCGTTGGGCTGCATCTCCTTGATGTCGGCGCCGGCGGCGAACGCCTTGGCGGACCCGGTGATCACCAGACAGCCGATGTCGGAATCGCGGTCGAGCGTGGTCGCGGCGTCGACGACCTCGGCCATCACCTGGAGGTTCAGGGCGTTCAGGGCCTTCGGGCGGTTGAGGGTGATCACCGCGGTGCGGTCGTGCCGCTCCAGCAGGATGGTCTCGTAGTCGCTCATGTGGTGCGGTTTCCTTCGTTCGCGCCGGTGTCGGCGTGGTCTCTGATGGAGTGGATGACGGCGGAGAAGTCGCGCTCGGCGCCGCCGTTCTCGGCGAACGCCGTGTACACCTCGGCCGCGTGCAGCCCGAGCTCGGCGGACACCCCGCCGGCCCGGATCGCGTTCGCCGCCAGCCGCAGATCCTTGGCCATCAGGGCCGCGGCGAACCCGGGCCGGTAATCGTGGTCGGCCGGGCTGCCCGGAACCGGCCCGGGCACCGGGCAGTTCGTGGTCAGCGCCCAGCACTGACCGGACGCCGCGGAGGCCACGTCGAACAACGCCTGGTGGGAGAGCCCGAGTTGCTCGCCCAGCACGAACGCCTCGCTGACCGCGATCATCGTGACGCCCAGGATCAGGTTGTTGCAGATCTTCGCCGCCTGCCCGGCGCCGGGAGGGCCGCAGTGCACGACGCGGCGGCCCATCGCGGTCAACACCGGCTCGACCGCGGCGAAGTCCTCGTCGGCGGCGCCGACCATGAAGGTGAGCGTTCCGGCGACCGCGCCGACCACCCCACCGGACACCGGCGCGTCCAGCGACCGGCGTCCGGAGGCGCCCACCGCCTCGTGCGCGGCGTGTGCGTCCGCGACGTCGATGGTGGAGCAGTCGACGAACACCGCACCGGCGGGCGCCGCCGCCAACAAGCCGGCGGAACCCCGGTAGCAGGCCAACACGTGCGGCCCGCTCGGCAACATCGTGATCACCACATCCGCGTCCGCGACGGCCTCGGCGGGGGAGGCCGCGATGCGCACACCGCTCTCCCGCGCGCGCTCCAGCGCCTCCGGGACCAGGTCGTACCCGGTGACCCGGTGTCCGGCGGCGACCAGGTTGGCGGCCATGGGGCCGCCCATGTTGCCCAATCCCACGAATGCGATCGCGGTGCTCATCGGCAGGCCTCCTCGGTCGAGGGCGAGATCGCCAGGCCCAACTCGCGTGCGCCCAGCGGTTCGAAGAATGCGGCGACCTGCTCGGGCCGTACGGCTTCGAGCGTGTCGGGGGACCAGCGCGGCGCGCGATCCTTGTCGATCACCTGGGCACGGATGCCCTCGGCCAGGTCGGGCGTGCCCAGCGCCACCGTCGAGACCCGGTACTCCTGATCCAACACGGCCTCCAGGGAGGCGAGTTCGCGAGCCCGCCGGAGGCTCGCCAGGGTGACCTTGAGCGCGGTGGGCGACTTGGCCCGGATGTGCTCGGCGGCCTGCTTCGCGGCCTGCTCCCCATCGGCCTCGAGGCGTTCGAGGATCTCCTCGACGCTGTCGCCCGCATAGCACGCGTCGATCCACCCACGCCGCTCGACGAGTTCACCGCCCGGCGCCGGCTCGGCGAACCGCGCCACGACCTCGCCACTGTCGCGGCCGGCCAGCGCCTCCAGGGCCGCGTCGAGCCGGTGCGAGGGGATGAAGTGGTCGGCGAGCCCGCAGGCGATCGCGTCGCCGGGGCCGATCGCCGAACCGGTGAGCGCCAGATGGGTGCCGCACTCGCCCGGCGCGCGGGCGAGCAGGTGGGTGCCGCCGACGTCGGGGACGAACCCGATGCCGGTCTCGGGCATGGCGATCGTCGAGCGTTCGGTGACGATCCGCAGGCCGCCGTGCGCGGACACACCGACACCGCCACCCATCACGATGCCGTCCATGACCGCGACATAGGTCTTGGGATAGCGGGCGATGTGGGCGTTGAGCCGGTACTCGTCGCGCCAGAAGTCCAGACTGCCGGTGCCGCCGCCGACGGCGTCGGCGTGGATGGCCCGGATGTCGCCACCCGCGCACAGCCCACGCTCGCCCGCGCCGGTGATCACCACCAGTCGCACGTCCTCGTCGTGCTCCCACGCGGTGAGCGCGGCGTCGATCCCGCGAACCATGGCGTGGGTGAGGGCGTTGAGCGCCCGGGGCCGGTTGAGCACGATCCGGCCGAGGCCCGCCTGACGGCGGGTCAGTACCGTTTCCTGCTCCGTCGTGGAGGTCATCGGGTCGCTCCGATCAGTCCGCGCGCGACGATCACGCGCATGATCTCGTTGGTTCCTTCGAGGATGCGGTGCACCCGCAGGTCGCGGACGATCTTCTCGATGCCGTAGTCCGCGAGGTAGCCGTAGCCGCCGTGCAGTTGCAGCGCGCGGTCGGCCACCGAGAAGGCGGTGTCGGTGGCGAACCGCTTGGCCATCGCGCACAGTTGCGGCGCGGCGGGATCGCCCTGGTCCAGGCAGGACGCCGCGTGCCGGACCAGCGTGCGCGCGGCCTCCAACTCGGTTGCCATATCAGCGAGTTCGAAACGCAACGCCTGGGCGTCGATCAGCTTGGCGCCGAATGCCTCCCGATCGGTGAGGTGAGCCACGGCGGCGTCGAGGGCCGCCCCCGCGCCGCCCAGCGAGCAGGCGGCGATACCGATCCGGCCGCCGTTGAGGCCGCCCATCGCCATCCGGAAGCCGTCGCCCTCGGCGCCCAGCCGGTGGGAGACCGGCACACGCACGCCGTCCAGGACCACCTGGCGGGTGGGCTGGGCGTTCCAGCCCATCTTCAGCTCGTTCGCGCCGAAGGACAGCCCGGGTGAGTCGGCTTCCACGACGAACGCGGAGATCCCGTCGGCGCCGTCCCCGCCGGTCCGCGCCATCACCGCGTACACCGCCGAGGACCCGGCGCCGGAGATGAACTGTTTCACCCCGTGCAGGACATAGTGGTCCCCGTCGCGCACCGCGCGCGTGCGCAGTGCGGCGGCGTCGGACCCCGCGCCCGGTTCGGTCAGGCAGTAGCTGGCCAGACCGCGCATCGCGCACAGGTCCGGGAGCCACCTGTGGCGCTGCTCGGCGTTGCCGTGGCGGTCGATCATCCAGGCGACCATGTTGTGGATGGAGTAGTAGGCGGCGATGCTCGGGCAACCGCCGGCCAACGCCTCGTAGATCAGTGCGGCGTCCAGTCGGCTCAGACCCGAACCGCCCACGTCCTCACGGACGTTGATGCCGCCGAGACCGAGGTCGGCGCCCTTGCGCAGGACATCGACGGGGAAGTGCTTGGTGCGGTCCCACTCGATCGCGTGCGGGGCGAGGTGCTCGCGGGCGAAGTCCCGCGTCGTCTCGACGATCGCGAGCTGATCCTCGGTGAGGGTGCTCATCGGGTCAGCCCATCGTGGGGATGGTGAAACTCGCGGCCTCGCGTGCACCGGAGAACCAACGCGAGGTGATCGTCTTGGTCCGGGTGTAGAAGCGGATCGAGTCGGGTCCGTGCTGGTTGAGGTCGCCGAATCCGGACCGCTTCCACCCGCCGAACGTGTGGTAGGCCACCGGTACCGGGATCGGCACATTGACGCCGACCATGCCGGTGTTCACTCGGCGACCGAAGTCGCGGGCGGTGTCGCCGTCGCGGGTGAAGATCGCCACGCCGTTGCCGTACTCGTGCTCGCTCGCCAGTCGCAGCGCGTCCTCGTAGTCGGCCGCGCGCAGCACCGACAGGACCGGACCGAAGATCTCCTCGCGGTACACCCGCATCGAGGGCGTGACGTGATCGAACAGCGACGCGCCGACGAAGTAGCCGTCCTCGTGGCCGGGGACGCGCACGTCACGGCCGTCGACGAGCAGCTTCGCGCCCTCGCGCACGCCGATGTCCAGGTAGTCGTGCACCCGAGCGAGCGCGTCCCGACCCACCAACGGGCCGAAGTCGGCGTCGCGATCGTGGGAGGGGCCCACCCGCAGCGTGGCGATGCGCTCGACGAGCTTGGCCACCAGCGCGTCCGCGGTCTCCGCGCCGACCGGAACCGCGACGGAGATCGCCATGCAGCGCTCGCCCGCGGAGCCGTATCCGGCGCCGATCAGGGCCTCGACGACCTGGTCGAGGTCCGCGTCCGGCATCACGATCAGATGATTCTTGGCGCCGCCGAAGCACTGGGCGCGCTTGCCGCGCGCGGTGGCCGAGGTGTACACGTACTCGGCGATCGCGGTCGAGCCGACAAAGCCCAGCGCCTGGACGCGCGGGTCCTCCAGTAGTGTGTCGACGGACTCCTTGCCGCCGTTGACCACGTTCAGCACACCCGGCGGCAGTCCCGCCTCGAGGAAGAGCTCGGCCAGGCGCAGCGGTACCGAGGGGTCGCGTTCGGACGGCTTGAGGACGAACGCGTTGCCGCACGCGATGGCCGGGGCGATCTTCCACAGCGGGATCATCGCCGGGAAGTTGAACGGGGTGATGCCGGCGACCACACCGAGCGGCTGGCGCAGCGAGTGCACGTCGATGCCGGTACCCGCGTTGTCGGTGAACTCGCCCTTGAGCAGGTGCGGGATGCCGACGGCGAACTCCACAACCTCCAGGCCGCGTTGCAGGTCACCGTGGGCGTCGGCGATGGTCTTGCCGTGCTCGGCCGACAACAGCTCGGCGAGCGAATCGCGTTCGGGCTCGACCAGTTGCAGGAATCGGGAGAGCACCCGGGCGCGCTTTTGCGGGTTCCAGGCGGCCCACGCCGGTTGTGCCTGCTCGGCGTCGGCGATCGCCGCCAGCGTGTCGGCGCGGTCGGCCAGCGGGACGCGCGCCTGCACGCGTCCGGTGTTGGGGTCGTACACGTCGCCGAACGCGCCGGACGCGCCTTGGACGTGCTTGCCGCCGATGAAGTGGGAAAGCTCGCGGACCATGAACGACCTGTCTCTCGTCAGGTGCGATCCGGAGGCGGGGCAACGACCCGACCACGGCAACCGCCGCTTCGGGGAGCGGGGTTGCCGAGGTCGGGTGGCACGTGAGGGTGGTCAGGCGAGCCCGACGACCTCGACGTTCGCAAGATCGTCCGGGGCGAGTGCGCAGACCGGCGTCATGCGTGTTTGCTCCATCCTCGTGGACAACACGGATATACCCGCGGCCGGTATCCTGACTTCCGGATCGACACACGCCGCCCGCCTTCCCGGCTTTCGCCAGTGGCGTGGTGCCTCGGCAGCGCACTCCCCGGTCACAGTGGCGGGACCGTGCCGGATTCACACCGACTTCCCTGCACCGCGGACCTTGTAGTTCAAGACGATATAGTCGGACGTCCTAGTAAGTCCAGCGCCGATCGAGCTTGATCGCGTGCGGGAGCGTGACGAGGTGGCGGTCCGGGCATCGCGAGGACGTCACCGCCGGAACGGGGGCGGCGGGTGCACGCGTGCGCAAGTTCGACGTGTGGTGCCGGTGCCTTGCCGTGCCGGAGGGGGATCTGCGCCCGCCTGCGCGGCTATCGGATGTGCTTCGGCTCCGTGACGGCCGTGGTGGGTTCGAGCCGCACCGCCGCAGCGGCGCACGCCTCGACTCGGGCGCGGGCAAGTCCGATGGCCGGGTGGGCGTACGCCAGACGCTCCGCGTTCGCCAGTGCGGCGCGGGCGGCGTCCGGGTCGCCCGCGGCGGCCGAACAGATCGCAAGCAGACATTCGCACTCGGCGCCCATCCAGCGACTCCGTTGCCGTGCGGCGCGCCGACGCCATCGGCGAGCCCGCGCCGCCGCCCGCTCCACGCGCCCCTCGTACAGGTCCAAGGCGAACTCGGCCACGCAGCCCCTGCGGCGATGGGCCCGCCCGGAACCCGCCACGGCGGGGCGCAGTGTGGGCAACATCGCGGCCGCGTCCGCCGAACCCTGGACCAGCAGCATCGCGGAGAAGTCGGTGTGCGCGTGCGACATCATGCGGCCGAGCGCGTCGTCGCGAGGATGCGCCGCCGACCACCGGCGCACGACCTCCGCCCCCGCCGGGCCGTGTCCTCGCGCGAAGAGCACCATGCACTGGGACACGGCCCCGAGCGCCTGACCCACAGGCGTGTCGGGAAAGCCCTTGCTGTGCTCGTGCGCCCCCTCGACGTCACCACGACGCAGCGCGCGGATCACCTGCGCGTTCCGCTTCAGCGCGACCCGGTCCGCCTTGGAAGGCAACAGCGGCAACCCCACACCGGCTCGTTGGTGCATTCCCAGCCCCAGGAAGGCCAGGTAGCCCAAGAGCAGCCCCGCGACGATCCCCGAGGGACCTCGGACCAGCAGAAACGGGACCGCGAAGGAGGCCGCGAGGGATAGCGGCAAAATCACCCGAACAAGTATGCGCACGACGAGAGTATGGGGGTCACCGGGCGCGGACGACATGCGGTGCCGATGGTTTCCGGCAGACCTGTCCGCACGGACCGCCGCCCCATGGGGTGTCGCATACCGATGCAAGTACTGATGCGTGACTGATTCCGAGGCGCTCGATCGTCCGTAACGTCTTGACCTGCGGAAAGCAGGACTGGAACCGCGCAGGACAAAGCACTGGAACCCGTCGGGCACGCCCGGCGGAGCGACCCGGAAAGGACGGACGCCATGAGCGCCGCCATCGACTACACCGCCACCGTCGAGAACTACCTGGCCGGCTGGAACGAGCCGGACGCGGACAAGCGCCGCGCGCTGGTGGCGTCCGCGTTCACCGAGGACGCCACGTATACCGACCCGCTGGGTGCCGTGGTCGGGCACGACGGGATCACCGGCCTCATCGGCGTGGTCCAGGGCCAATTCGCCGGACTGGTGTTCACCCTCGGCGGCCCGGTGGACGGGCACCACGACGTCGTCCGGTTCCAGTGGCACCTCGGCCCCGAGGGCGCAGAGGCGCCGGTCGTCGGGTTCGACGTCGCGGTCCTGGATGCGACGGGCCGGATCAAGGCCGTACACGGCTTTCTCGACAAGGTCCCCGCCGGTCTGTGACGCACGGGCCGCCGCGGCCCGGACCGATCGACGCGCGCCCGCATACCGCGGGTCCGGGCGGCGCCCTTCCCTTCCCGGATCCGCGTCCCCCGAGGAACCCGAACGCACCTGCCGGACCGGCTGCCCGTCGGCCCGTCGCCCGGCAGCGACCCCGACGCAATGCCCCCACCGCTCGTGGAATCGACCCCCCGAAGGAGTAGCCATGCCCGCCTACATCATCGCCAACCTGCAGGACGCCGCCCCGCACCCCGAGATCGCCGACTACATCGAACAACTCCCCGGCACCTTCCGGCCCTACGGCGGCCGTTACCTCGTGCACGTCACGTCCCACGAGGTGCTGGAGGGCAGTTGGGCCGGGAGCGTCGTGATGATCGGCTTCCCCGGGGTCGCCGAGGCGCGGGCCTGGTGGGACTCGCCCGCGTACCGCAGGATCGCGCCACTGCGCTCGCGGCACATCAAGGGCGACATCATCCTGATCGAGGGCGTGCCGGAGGGGTACGACCCGAGCGGCGCCGTACAGGCCCTGCGCGAGGCCCTGCGCGCCGAGTAGCGCTCGGGTTCGGCTGGTGGTCAGCCCGTGCCCAGAGCGTCCGCCGCCCTGGTCAGGTCCGCGGCGATGTGGTCCCAGTCGGGTCCGTGCAGCCACAGGTTCTCGGCGGCCTCGCGCATCAGCGCCGGCTCGTCCGGGCGTTGCAGGAGCACGAGCCGGTAGGACAGGTTGCGGATCCAGACCGGCAGGCGGCCGTCGACCAGGTGCGGGGACAACTCGCGCAGCATGGCGAGGATCGAATCCGCGTCGGCGAAGGTCAACTCCTCGACGAAGTAGGACTCGCGGTGTTCGAGGTCGCACGGCGGCGTGGGTCGGTACTCGTCGCCGTAGAGGCAGCGTGCGTGCTCCGTCAGGCTGCTGTGCATGTCCCGGAGCCTACGACACCACGACAACCCTCGTGGTCCGATCGCGCCCCTCTCGATTTGATAGGCAAGTGGATACTTGCCTATGGTGGTGGGCATGACGGAGGACGTCTTCAAGGCCCTGGCCGACCCCACCCGTCGGCGCATCCTCGACGAGCTGGTGGAACGGGACGGCCAGACCCTGTTCGAGATATGCAGCCGGTTGGTGACCAAGCACGGTCTCGCCTTGTCCCGCCAGGCGGTCAGCCAGCACTTGGCCGTCCTCGAATCCGCGGGTCTTGTGCTTTCGCGGCGTCAGGGCCGCTACAAGTTCCACGAGCTGACCACCGAGCCCCTTGAGCGCATCGTGACCCGTTGGCTCAAGCCCGACGCATCCGGGAGCACGCCATGAGGATTCACCTTTCCAGCGTCTTCGTCGACGATCAGGAGAAGGCCCTGCGCTTCTATACGGACGTGCTGGGCTTCGTGAAGAAGGCCGAGGTCCCCCTCGGCGAGGTCCGGTGGTTGACCGTGGTCTCGCCGGAGGATCCCGACGGGACCGAACTGCTGCTGGAGCCGGACGGCCATCCCGCGGTGAAGCCGTACAAGTCGGCGCTGGTCGAGGACGGCATCCCGGCCGCGTCCTTCGCCGTGGCGGACGTGGACGCGGAGTTCCACCGGCTGAACGAACTCGGCGTGCGGTTCACCCAGAACCCGCTGAAGATGGGCCCGGTCACCACCGCGGTCTTCGACGACACCTGCGGCAACCTGATCCAGATCGTGCACAGCGCGTAGGAACCCCACGCAGGCACGGTCCCACCCACGCGCCCGCGCCCGCGCCGACCCGCCCGAACCACGCCGCTCGCGGCGTCGAGCGGCGAGGGCGCGATGAATCGGTGGAAGTACGAGTCGATCCGGTCCGGCTTCTCGGCTTTCGCCATCGGATTTGGGGCTACCGATCAACGCGCGCACGTTTTCGGGCGTCAGGCGCCGGTAGCGGTACTCGGTCGTGTCCATAACCATCCTTCTCTTCTTGGGGAGGCTCGGTGGTTCTCAACTCGCCGCCGCGCGTCCTTCCTTCCGGTAGTCGGTGCAGGTGATGGCCGTCCGGGGAACACCGTGCTCCCGGACGAGCAGTCGCCGCGCCCCTTTGACCAGCCCGCTTTCGCCTGCGATCCAGGCGTACGGGGCGGCGGCGGGATGTCGGTGTCCGCCAGGGCCCGCAGAGCCCGTCGTCCCGGCGTCTCGTGCGCCGCCCGACCGTGGATCCAGCGCATATCCGGCCCTCAGCCTCGGCCACTACGTGCTGGGCCACACCATCGAGGAACAGGCCCAGGCTCAGTTGTCCGCGGACGGGATCTGGAAGGACCGGAAGGATGCCTTGGTGGTGGGGCGGCCGGACTCCGAGTACGCGCGCACTGCGCTGACGTCGGCGTTCGATGCGGACCCGGCCGAACGCTTCGCCTACGGCGTGCGGCTGATTCTCGACGGCGTCCGCCGCGAACTCCCCGACGCACCGCCTCGGCCGGTCGGCTGACGCGGCGTTGATGAGCCCGGCCGGCGGCCGGGGTCCGACCAGCCGCCGACCACCGCCATGGAGCCGCCCGGGCGCGACCCCCGTGCAGACCCTCGGCCGGCACGGCCCACACCACCGACGGGGCTTCGGCCGGTGCCGATGCCCGGTCGACGTTCCGCGGAAACGGGAGAGTCGGCGACGCCCGATCCGCCCGCGCGTCAGGTACTGGTCGCTGCCTCGGCGCCGGGATAAGGTCCCATTTCAAGATCATTCACAGCATGATCATCGACGGGGGAGGTCTGTCATGGGCAACGACGACAGCGGCACGTACGAGGGCTTCACGGCCGAGGAGCGGGCCGCGATGAAGGAGCACGCCAAGGAGGGGAAGGCCGCCGCGCGCCGCAGCTCGCGCGCGGACAAGGCGGCGGAGGCGGAGCGGGACGTACTCGCGAAGATCGCCGAGATGCAGGACTCGGACCGGGTCATGGCCGAGCGCGTGCACGCCGTCATCACAGCCAACGCCCCGGTGCTCGCGCCGAAGCTCTGGTACGGCATGCCCTCCTACGCGCTGGACGGCAAGGTCGTCTGTTTCTTCCAGAGCGCGGAGAAGTTCAAGGCGCGCTACGCGACGCTCGGGTTCAGCGACCTGGCGAAGCTGGACGAAGGCCCCATGTGGGCGTCCGGGTTCGCGCTGGTCGAGGTGACGGCCGAGGTGGAGACGCGGATCGCCGCACTCGTGAAGCGGGCGGTCGGCTGAGGCCCGTCCGGCGAACGGACACCGGCGACTTCCTCCGTACGCGCGGCGCTCGGCGGCCTTGAGGGGGTCCGGGCCGTAGACGTCGTGGTCCATGGCGCGGGCGATCGCCGCGTACAGGGGCCGAGGTCGTCGACCTGCGGGTCGTCGGGCACGCGGCGTCGACGGCCCCACTTCCGCGGTCCGGGCCGACGCGCGCCGCCGACGCGCCGCCGAGACGGTAGGGCCGGCGGCGTCCGGAGCGGGACGGACCGGCAGGGGTCGGAACGCGGGAATCGTGAGGCTCCTCGGCGGCGTCACTCGCTCGGAGGCGCGCCCGTGCCCTGGATGTCGACCCGATCCCCCTGGCCGGCCCCGATGCGAATGCCGACCACCAGGAAGTTCTCGCGCGTGCCACAGGGCAGGCACAACCTTCCGTGGCCGGCCCGGTAGATCTCGTGCAGGTCTGTGCGGGACGCCGGGCTTCTGGGACTCAGTGTCGCGCTCCAGCCGATCGGTGTCGCCTCCGGCCCGGGGTCGTACAGGCGCTCTTCGTCGGCGTCCACGATCGCGTGGACGCCGATTCGCCGTCCGCTCGGCAGGACCACGACTGCCGAGCCCTCGTGATCCTTCATGGGTGCCAGTGTGGTCCGTCGCACGCCGTTCGGCACACGCAAACACGCGTGTCGCGATACGAGTTCGATCGAGCACACTATGTGTCCATCGGATGAACTCGCGCGATGCGCCCGGAAGTAGCGGGTCAGGAATGCGTTTGCTGGGCCTGCGGTCGGTGGAGGTAGAACAATTCGGGGTCACCCTCGTCGAGGCCGTGGACCAGACCGACCGGACTCCAGCCGGCCCGTTGGAGCAGTCGCTGCATCGGCTGGTTCGAGACGTTGGTCGAGGTGAACAGCTTCGGTGTCGCGCACGAGGCCGCCACAGTGTCCAACAACCGATGCCCGACGCCTTGTGCGCGCGCCGACGAGGCGACCATCAGCATGGTGACGAAGCCCTGTTCGAAGAACGTGTACTCGACGACGCAGTAGCCGAGCACGCCGGACGCGTCCTCCGCCACGACCGCCAGGCCCTCCCGGCACCACCGTCGGATGCTCGCCCGACGCGCGACGTCGCCTTCGATCGCCACCGCGTCGATTCCGACCAGTGCGTCGGAGTCCGACTCCCGCGCGCGGCGTACGACGAACTCGCCGACGTTCCCTGTGTTCACGAGCCCATATTGCCGGCGCGTACCGGAGGCGCACCGCACCTCAACGCACCTCAACGCACCGGAATCGGACCGCAGGCCCGTGTCGGCCCTCGCGACGACGACGCGACCTGGGCGCTCTACCTGACCGCGCTGATGTCCACCGCCCCCGGCGCGGTGGTTGCGATGGGCGACCCGGCCGAGGAGTCGCCGGTGCCGCTGCTGCGCGACCGGCCGTTGGTGGGCGGCCTGCCGGCGGCGTACGTGTGTCGGCACTTCACCTGCGACGCCCCCGTGACCGACCCGGAGCAGTTGGCCGAACAGGTGCTGGCCAAGGCGGTGGCCCGAGCCTGAGCCGCCCCGCACGCGGGGCGGCTCGGCCCCTGCGGGGCCGGTTGCGCGTCCGCTGCGCGGCGGGGGTCCGGCCGGTCGCTCCGCGCTGGGTTGCTCGGTCCCTGCGGGGCCGGTTGCGCGTCCCCTACGGGTTCGGGGTCGGGCCGGTCTCTCCGAGCCGGGTTGCTCGGCCCCTACGGGGCGGGTCGCGCGTCCGCTGCGCGGCCGGGGCCGGGGCCGGGGTCGAGCTGGGCGCTGCGGGGCGGGTTGGTGGTGTGGTGTGGGGGTGGCGGGCGCGTAGCGGACGTGCATCCCGGGCGCGTAGCGGACGGCCCGACCGTGACCGCGTAGCGGGCATGCGACCGGTCGGGCAGACCGGTGCTCGGTTCCTGCGGGGCCGGTTGCGCGTCCCCTACGGGTTCGGGGTCGGGCCGGTCTCTCCGAGCCGGGTTGCTCGGCCCCTACGGGGCGGGTCGCACGTCCGCTGCGCGGCCGGGGCCGGGGCCGGGGCCGGGGCCGGGCTGGGCGCTGCGGGGCGGGTTGGTGGTGTGGGGGTGGCGGGCGCGTAGCGGACGTGCATCCCGGGCGCGTAGCGGACGGCCGACCGTGACCGCGTAGCGGGCATGCGACCGGTCGGGCCGACCGGTGCTCGGCTTCCTACGGGGCTGGTCGCGCGTCCCCTACGAGTCCGGGGTCCGGCCGGTCGCTCCGCGCCGGGTTCTCCTGGTTCGGCGGGACGCGGTCGACGGCGACGGATGCACGAGCGACACGTCGTGGTCGGCGGCGGCGTGGGTTCGGCCGCAGCGGGGGCAGGTGCCGGCCGAGCGTCGCCGGTGCGCGAGGGCGGTGAGGAGCAGGGCGGTGCAGAGGACCGTACACGGCGAGGGCCGGTTCAGCGCACGACCAGGGCGAGGATCAGCACGATCAGGACGACGTTCTGGATCGAGTGGATCGCGATTCCCATCCACGCGCTGCGAAATCGTTTGCTCGGGTAGGCGAACAGGCCGCCGGCCACCGCCGCGCCGGGCATGGACCACGGTTGGTGCACGTGATACAGGCCGGTGAGCAGACCGTTCACCCACCAGTCGTGTCGGCCGAAGGCCCCGCGCATGCGCGGCAACAGCAGACCACGGAAGAGGAGTTCCTCGCCCAGGACGCTGTTGAACGTCATCATCACGGCGACCAGCGCCAGCCACCCCCACGCGCCGCTGACGTAGTCCTGTCCTTCGGTCGATTCCAGGAACGCGCCGAGGCTGCGGTCGGACGGCTCGGACAGGCCGGTGGGGACGAGTTGCACCAGCAGGAAGCCGAGCGCGAACACCGCCACCCACCACCACAGTCCGCCTCCCCGCCGACCTCGGTCGTCCGAAGGGGCCCGCAACCACAACGCGTCGCGCAGTACCGACCAACGCAGGCTTGCCTGTTCGCGGGCGACCAAGCCCAGGACGAGGATTGTCTGCCAGACCAGGCCACAGGTCAGGGCGGCGATCAGGACCGTGGCGAACCGCCCCTTCGAGGCGTCGTCGCCGGCGACCATCGGGGTCACCACCCAGGCGAGCAGTGCCATCGGGACGACGGCCGCGGCCCAGACGGTGAGCACCGCGGCGATGGAGTACTGGGGGAGTGGTGGCGGGGAAGCGGTGCCGTGCGGGCCGCCTCTGAGCGCTGTCGTCGATGTGGTGGAACTCCCGTGTATGTCATAGGGGTTCGGGGTCGAGCCGGGTGAGATTGTCATGCCTCGAGCGTGCCGGTCCACGCCCCGGGCCACTATCGGTGACATCCCCGACCCGTCCCTGGATCAATTCTCCGGGTGGTCCCCGATCCGGATTCGGGAGCGCCCGCCGCAACGAGGCGCAACGGCGCGCCGAAAACGTCGAGTTCGTCCACGCCCGTGCCCCGCGACCAGCCTCGACACGACCTGCGCCGATCGCCCGGGACGGCGGTGACGCCTCGGTCGAGGTAGGGCCTCTCCCTCTGTCGGGGTAGGGGAATCGGAGCCGATCGGTCGAGGTAGGGCCTCTCCCCTGCCCGGGGCAGGGGAATCGGAGCCGACCACAGTGCGATCGCCGTCGGCCGGGCCCGGTCGGGATGTCCCTCACATTCCCGGATCCCGTCCGCAGACCGTCGGTTTTCGGACTTTCCGGTGGCTGCTCTCCCGGACCAACCTTGCCGGTGCCATTCTTGTGCCGTGACACGCAGCTATCAGTCGATCACGAAAGAGATCCTGAGTGCGGTGAGCCCGCCCGGCGCGTGGCGGATCCGGGACGGCGAATCCTGGTGCATGGTGACTCCACCGCACCATGAACGCCGTTCGCAGGGCTGGAAGTTGCACATCTCGGCCACTCCCGCGTCGGCGCCCGCGGTATTGGAGCACGCGGCCCGGGTCCTGGTGGCGCACGAATGCGCGTTCAAATTCGCGGTGACGCCGCGATTCACCGCCGAGATCAACTCGGTTCGGGCCAACCGCGCCCAGTCCGGGAAGTTCCTCACCGCCTACCCGGCCGACGACGCCCAACTGCGGCTACTGGCAGAGCGGTTGCACGCGGTGACACTCGGTCTGCCCGGCCCGGCCATCCTCTCCGACCGGCGCTACCGGCCCGACAGCCTGGTCCACTATCGCTTCGGCTGCTTCGCCCGACCTCGCGAGCTGACCGACGAGGGCTTCTACGAAGGGCGCCTCGAAGCCCCCGACGGGACGCTCGTACCCGACCGGCGCGACCCGTGGTTCTCGCCGCCCGCGTGGGCCCGCCCGCCCTTCGACCCGCCCGCCCCCGCCGTCCCCGGCCGGCGGCGCGGCGATCCCGTGCGCATCGGCGGGCGCTACCTCGTCAAGGAGGCGATCCGGCACTCCAACCGCGGCGGCGTCTACCGCGCGCTCGACGAACACACCGGCGACGACGTCCTGCTCAAGGAGGCCCGCCCGCACGTCGGAGCCGATCTCGCCGGCCGCGACGCCCGCGACTGGCTGCGCTACGAGGCGGACATCCTCACCCGCCTGGCGCCGCGCGGGGTCACGCCCGCCGTACGGGAGGTCTTCGAGAGCGCCGGCCACGTGTTCCTCGTCGAGGACCTCATCGACGGCAAGAGCCTGCAACAGTGGGCCGCGGACCGGCTGAACGACGCGGACGGTCGCCTGCCGGTGCCTCTCGCGTGGCGCCTGGCCCGCGAACTCGTCCGACTCCTCGGCGAGGTACACGCCGCCGGCTTCGTGGTGCGTGACTTCAAGCCGAGCAACGTGGTGATGGCTCCCGGCGACGCGCCCGTACTCGTCGACATGGAATGCACGGTCCGCCTCGACGAGCCCGCGCACGTCGCCGGCACCCAGGGATTCACCGCACCGGAATACCTCAACGGCCCCGGCCGGGACGCGCACACCGCCCCGCCCGCGCCCGGCCCGGACGTCGACGCGTACAGCCTGGGCGCCACACTCCTGTACGTCACCACCGGCATCAACCCGGTGCAGGCCGCGGATACCACGCCCGTCAGGTCGTTCGGCGACCGGATCGCGGCCATCGTGCACGCCGCGGCGCCCGCGTCCCCCGCGCTGCGGGCGCTCGCCCCACTGGTGTTGGGGCTGACCGCCGACGGCCGGGCCCGCTGGCCGTTCCCCAGGGCCGCGGCGTTCCTCGAGCGCGAACCCGCCGCGGGGCCGGTATGCGCGGGGCCCACGGCGGCCGACGCCGACCTCGACCGGCTGATCGACGACGGCCTGGCCCACCTCGGCGACACGATCGACCCGGCCGGCGAATACCTGTGGGCGCGCCCGCGCTCGCTCCCGTACGGGGACGCCTGCAACGTGCAGGTCGGCGCGGCAGGGGTGCTGGCCGTCCTCGACCGGGCGGTGCGACACGGATACACCAGGGCCGAGCCCGCGCTCGCCGCCGCCGCCCACTGGCTCGACCGACGCCTGACCCTGCCCAGCCGCGTCCTGCCCGGCCTGTACTTCGGTCGCTCCGGCACGGCCTGGGCCCTGTACGACGCGGCACACACCTTGGGCGACCGGCAACTGGCCCGACGGGCGGGCGAGTACGCACTGCGCATCCCGCTGGAGTGGAACAACCCCGACATCTGCCACGGACTGGCCGGCGCCGGCATGGCCCAATTGCATCTGTGGCACGCGAGCGGCGACGAACGCTTCGCCGACCGGGTGACACGGTGCGCCGAGGGACTGGTCCGGATCACCCGCAACGCCGAAACCGGTGTCGACTGGCCCCTGGGCCCCGAGTACCCCGACGACCTGCGCGGCTCGGTCCTGTACGGCTTCGGGCACGGCGTCGCCGGCAACGCGGCCTTCCTGCTTGCCGCCGGACGCGACCTGAAGCGGCCCGAGTGGACCGAGACGGCGGTCGGCGGCGGACGTCTCCTGTGCGCCGTCGCCGAGCGCCGCGGCGACGGAGCCCGGTGGCCGAAGGGGCCACGCCGAACCGACGGCGTCGGGCTGAACCTCTGGTGCAACGGCACCTCCGGGGTGGGCACGTTCCTGGTCCGTCTGTGGCGGGCCACCGGCGACCCGTGCTTTCGCGAGTACGCCGAACGGGCCGCGCTCGCGGCATACCGGGACCGCTGGCGGCTCGGCCCGGGCACCTGCCACGGGGTCGCCGGAAACGCCGAGTTGCTCCTGGACCTTGCCGACGCGACGGGCGAGGACCGGCATCGAGTCCAAGCGGCCGAAATGGCGCACTGCCTGTTCGTGCGGGCTACGCGCAGGAACGGCCGGCTGCTGGTCCCCGACGACACGATGCGGGAGGTCTGCGCGAGCTACAACGTCGGATTGGCCGGCGTCCTGGACTTCCTGCTGCGCCTCAGACTCGGCGGCGATCGTTCGTGGCTGGTGGATGCCGGCCGATCGCCGTCGCGGCCGAACGACCACGCGTGAGGATCACCCCCGAAGGGAGGACGCCGACCATGGAAACCACGGAGACTCTGGTGCTGGAGCTGCAGGAACTGCCGGAAACGGACGAGCAATTGCTGGAGCCGGTGATGTGTTGCGACACGATGCACACCAGCTTCGATTGCACGGACACCTGTACGGAACCGCCGCGCTGCCACGGCTGACGCTCGGTTCGACGCACGTGGTGCCGTGCGGGCGTGGCGCGGGCGAACGAGGCAGCGCCGCCCGCACGGCACCGGCCGGGTCGTGGGAGGAAACGCCTTGGGCGACGCGCGATGGAGGACGGTGTTGCCCGGCGCGACGTCGGCCGCCGTGCTGGACCACGTTGTCGCCCTGGCGGGGCGGCCGCGCGAGCTTCCCCGCGCCGTGCGACACGACCTCGCCGGCGGCGGCACGGGCCTCGCCTTGGCGTACCGGCAACTCGACCTGTGCCTGCCCGGACGGGGCTGGGGCGCCACGGCCGACGGCTGGCTGACCGCGGCGACCGCCGGTGCGGAACGGGTGGGCGCCTGCGCACCCGGCCTGTTCGGCGGCCTCGCCGGCCCCGCCTTCGCGGCCTGGACGTCGGAGCGAATACCCGACGGCGACGGCCGCGAGATGCCGCACGACCGGGTCGTGGCGGACGCGGTCACCCGTGCCCGGGCGCTCGGCGCGCGCCGATCCGGGCTACCGGTGCGGGAGTTCGACGTCATCTCGGGCCTGACCGGAACCGGCGCCTACCTGCTGCGCCGCGCCGCGGACTCGGACCCGGAGTCGGCGGCCGACCCGGCCTCGGGCCCGGCGCTCCGCGCGATTCTGACCGCCCTGGTGGCGCTGTGCGCCGAGCGGGAAGGGACGCCGCACTGGTACACGCCGGTCGAGGCCGCGAAGGACCCGCAGGTGCGTGCGATGTTCCCCTACGGCACGCTCAACTGCGGTATGTCGCACGGCATTTCCGGTCCGCTCGCGCTGCTGGCGCTGGCCCTGGAGGCCGGTGTCCGGGTCGAGGGCCAACGCGAGGTCGTCACGACCGCGGCGCGCTGGCTGACCGAGCACCGGACCGACGACGCGTGGGGGCCGAACTGGGTGGCGATGGTCGCCGTACCCGAACCCCCGGGGGCGCCCGGATCCTCGCGTCCGACTCCCGCGAACACCCGCGTCGCGCGTGCCTCGTGGTGCTACGGCAGCCCGGGCATCGCGCGGGCGTTGTGGCTGGCCGGGTCCGCACTGGGCGACGCCTCGTTGTGCGAGCTCGCGACGCGGACCCTGAAGGCCGTGTATCGCCGCCCGGCGTCGGCGCGGCTCGTCGACGACACGCCCGGCCTGTGCCACGGTGTCGCCGGCCTGTTGCAGATCACCCTGCGGTTCGCCCACGACACCGGCGACCCCGCGTTCGTCGAGGCCGCGGGCGGCCTCACCGGACACCTCCTGCGCCTGCGCGACGCCCTGCCGGCCGCGGGACCGGGCTTCCTCGACGGCGTGGCGGGCACCATCCTGGCCCTGCTGGCCGCCGCCACCGATGTTCCCCCCACATGGGACCGGACCCTGCTGCTTAGCTGACCCGGACTCCCGGTCGACGACGCCCTCTGGGCTCGACCCCAGTCCGGCGGGCCGCCTCCCGGTCGGGAGAGCGCTCCCGGGTGCGGTCGGCGGTTTCCCTCACGCCGGACGGGACGACTTCGTCGAGTCGTCGGATCGGGTGCGTGGCGGCCGGGACGCCACGGGAGCCACCGGTCCGGCGCGTTTGGTGCGGCGCTGCGCGATGGAGATCTCGACGCGGCCGATGCCGGCGACGTCGGCCAGGTCGGTGGCCAGGTACTCGTACAGGGCGTCCGTGTCGCGGCACTCCAGGATCGCGACGACGGTCGCCTGGCCGGTGGTGATGGCGGCATACGCGACCAGGTCGTGGCGGGACAACGCCTCGGTGACGGCCATCAGTTGACCCGGCGCCACCTCCAGCCACACGATCGCCTCGACCGAGCGGCCGAAGAACCCGGGATGCACCTCCACCTCGAAGTCCAGAACCCCGGCGTCACGCAACCGGGTGATGCGCTGCCGAACGGTGGACTCCGACCATCCGGTGGCGCTCCGCAGGTGGGACAGGGCCGCACGGCCGTCCTCCGCGAGCGCCCGGGCCAGGCGCTCGTCGCCGTCGCTCCACACGATCGTGCCCCGCGCGAGATCCACCGCTTCGGGTGCCTCGGGTGCTTCGAGGGGTGTCGAAGGACGAAGGCGAACCTGTTCGGACGCGTCGAGGGCCCGCATGCGTCCCTTCCAACCGCCGACTCCCACGATCGGCCGCAGCACACAGGACGCCAGCACGTCCCGCACGCCGGGGGTACGCCCCAGTTGGTCGAAGAACGAGGGGCGTGCCTCGTTCGAAGGGCGCGCCTCGTCTTCCCCCGAGGGGGTGCGCACCATGCACGTGATCTCCGTTCCGCCCACCAGCGGGGCGATCCAGGAGGTGTCCGCGCGCTGGGAGAGCGTCTGGGCGAGGGCCTCCGCGGTCGCGGGCAGGCAGCGGATGCGCACGAACCAGTCGAGCATGCCGATGCGGCGGCTGTCGATGTTGCCGACCACACGCACGATCAGCCGCGAGCGCAGGCGCAGGTAGCGGCGCGCGATCGTGCGATCGGGGACCCCGAGCACCGCCGCGATGCGGCTGTAGGAGGCGCGTCCGTCGAGTTGCAGAGCGTGGATCAGCCGGCGATCCAGATCGTCGAACGTGACGGATTCCATGGGTTTCGCCTCCTCGAACGTCCGATTCCGATGAACTCGACGGCCATTGCATCCGGTGCCGGATCGCCGGTGACGATACTGGCAGCACCGAACGCACACGAGGCCACCGCTCCCGATTCCCGGGAATCGGCGGGCCGCGGCGCGCGTACTCGACCGCCGCGCGGTGCGTCGGGGCGGCACGGGCCGACCGACGGGCGGTCCCGAGCGTGCGAACCACGCGCGACGACCGGATGCCGCACCCTCCAGACGATCCAAGGAGAGCAACCTTGCTGACCGTACTTCCGATCAGGTATGTGACCGATGTGGACGCCTCACGGCGCTTCTACGCCGGGCTCGGTCTCGCCTTCCGGCCGGAGCTCAGTGTCGACGTGTGGGCGCAACTGTCCGCCGACGCGGGCGCCTTGGGGATCCACGACGCGGCCGTGTCCAAGGGGCGCCCGCCCGGCACGGTCGAACTGGGTTTCGCCACGGACGAGAGGCTCGAGGACGTCGCCATGAGACTGGCCGACGCCGGTCAGGAATTCGAACTCGTCGGCGAGGACTTCGGGCGCAGCATCCGCGTCGTCGACCCCGACGGCGTCACCATACAGATCCAGGAGATCGACCCGGACACCGTTCGCCGCTCGGCGGCGGCCCTGAAGAAAGAGCGTGACTGACGTACCGTCACCATCGGGCGGGCCGGTGCTCCCGCCCGGCCTGCCGGCGAGCGGTGTCGACATCGGCATCGTCTCACCGACTCCGGCGTCGCCCGCGCTCGCGGCGGCACCCGCGGGCCGGGCGGGGATGGCGGGTGCCGCGGTGGGCATGTTTCGTCGGCTCGGGTTCACCTGACGTGTTTCACGAAGGGACCGCTTCCGGCGATGTCGGGCGCGTGCGGTGCGCCGGTGGCGGGACGGCCGGTGTGGTGTGCGAGTCGGCGGTCGTCATTGCAGGAGGAGACGACAGTCGCGTTCGTTGAGGCCGAGGACGGTCAAGGGTGCGTTGATGTCGGAGGTGAGGCCACCGGGGCGGAACTGTGCGGCCAACCGCGCGGAGTCCTCGCTCACCAGCGCGTCACGCCGATCGCGGTATGTTTTCGCGTCCCCGGTGATCGCCGCGGCGACCTGGGACCAGGCCTCGGCCCATTTCGGGTCGGCGGAGGTGATCCTGCCCAGGTCGCGCGTGGTGCGCTCGTATTCCTCGATGGTGCGGGTCAGCGCCTGGGCCACCTCGGCGGGAGGGCGTTGCTTCTTGATTACCGTGACCAGTGCCGTCACGATCGCGTCGCGGTCCTTGCGGTAGTCGGCATCGCCGGCGCGCCGCTTCAGTACGTCACCGCAGATCCGCGCCGCACGGTGGGTGAACTCCCCGTTGTCCCGGACCACATCCGGCCCGGAGGAACCGTCGTCCGAGCACGCCCCCGTCGCGGCCCCCGTGATCAGCACCACCGTCGCGACGAGCACCGTCCACACCCCGCGGTTCCATGTCCTCACCGTGCACCCCACCCCCAAGTCTTCTCGAACGACCTGCGTCGATCGGACGTGCACCGACTGCGATCGGTTCCATCGCTTCCATCGGTTGTCTCGGAGCCAACCGACGTCGGTCACATGTGCCATCCGTACGCACCTGCGGCTTGCTCGCGCACAGGGCCCCCGCGCGGGCGGAACCCGACGTCGTCGAGTCGGCCCCCGGCAGGGACCGGCTCGTGTCGGGTGGCCGGGGGGGGGGGGGGGGGGCCCCCGGGTCCCCCCCCCCGTTGCTCTTGTGTTTTTGTGGGGGGGAAG
>NZ_JBVHLU010000092.1:0-42223 GCF_055558835.1 Embleya sp. NPDC025285 | reverse complement strand
CCCTTCCCCCCCCCCTCCCCCCCCCCCCCCCCCCCCCCCCCCTCCCCCCCCCCCCCCCCCCCCCCCCCCCCCCCCCCCCCCCCCCCCCCCCCACCCCCACACGCCCTGCCACGCGAGGGGGTTCGGGTGGTGGAGTGGCAGCCGGGCGGCCACGCGGCCGCCCGGAAGGAGCGGCGTGCGACCGACCGGGGCGGACCAGGATGCACCCGTCGTCACCGGCGCGGTGGGCGGCAACGACCGCACGGTGCGCACGGCCATGCGGCCGCGCATCGCGGGGGGATCCCGCCGGCGTCACCTACCCCGCGTCATCGCCGACGTTGTCGCGTCCCCCGTCTCCGATCACATCCCTCGTATCACCCGCACCGCCGCCATGTCGACGACGGTGCGTCCCCGCGCGGCCGGCACCACCGGCCGCACGACCCCCGGGAGCGGATCATGTCCCACGACCCGGCACACTGGCTCCTGACCACGTCCCGGCACGTCCTGCGGGCCCGGTCCACCACCCCTCTTCCGACCCAAGTCCCGCTCGGTCCTGGGCAGTTCACCCGAGCCGCGCACGCGGCCGCGAGAACACTGCGCGACGCCGACCCGCGCTGGTGCGTCGTCGGCGCCCTGCCCTTCGACGAGGACACCCCCGCGGCGCTCGCGCTCGGCCGGGTGACGGCCACACCCCGGCAGCGCCGGCCGGGCCCACCGGCCGTACCAACCGGACCCCATCGCGTCGACACGCGGGGGGAGGCGGCCTATGTGGGAGCCGTCGCCAAGGCCGTGCGCCGTCTGCGGGCCGGCGAGGCCCACAAGGTGGTCCTGGCCCGGACGCTGACCCTGCGCCGCGACATCGACCCCGTCGCGACCCTGGCCCTGCTGGACCGTCTCCACCCACTGGCCCATCTCTTCCACGTCGCCCTCGACCCGCCGGGCACGCCCGGCGCCCGAGCGCTGCTGGGCGCCTCTCCCGAACTACTGCTCACCCGACAGGGCGACCTGCTGGCCCTGAACCCGCTCGCCGGCACCGCCTCCCGGCACCGCGACCCCGTCCGCGACCTGGCGGCGGCACACGCGCTCGCCAGCTCCGTCAAGGAGCTGCGCGAGCACGCCCTGGTCGTCGACGAACTGCGCCGCGTCCTGCATCCGCTGTGCACCCGCCTGCACATCCCCGACCGACCCCGGCTCAAGGCCGCCGGACGCCTATGGCACCTGTGCACCCCGATCCGCGCCCGGCTGCGCCGGCCCGCGCCCACCGCGTTCGCGTTGGCCGCCCTGCTCCATCCCGCCCCCGCGGTGTGCGGCCTGCCCCGCGACGCCGCGCACACGCTGATCCGCCGACTGGAGACCCGCCCCCGCGACTACTACGGCGGTCTCGTCGGCTGGACCAACCGCCACGGCGACGGCCAATGGGTCGTCGCCCTGCGGTGCGCGCAGACCGACCCGGACGGCGTACGCCTGCACGCGGGGGCGGGCATCCTCGCCGAATCCGATCCGAGACGCGAACTCGCCCAGACCAGGGCCGAGTTCACCACCATGCTGGACGCCCTGCGACCGGCTCCGGCCGTCCTGAGCCCCAGCGCCGCCTTCCGGTGATCCCCGAACACACCACTGCCCCGGCGCGGTTCCCGGGCACGAACACGGGGCCGGGTCCGCCGTGGGATCCATCGACGGCACGCCCGGCTTCCGCGCGCAGCCGACCCCGGAGGCGGGCGAGCCCCGGGGCGGCGGCGCGCGAAAGCCGCGTCCGTGTGCCGGTTGCTACGCCTTGGGAGTCTGCGAGATGCGCACCATGTTGCCCGAGGGGTCCCGGAACGCGCAGTCGCGCGGGCCCCAGGGTTGGTCGATGGGCTCCTGGAGCACCTCGGCACCGGAGGCGCGCACCCTCTCGAAGGTCGCGTCGAGATCATCGGTGCGGAACACGACCATCGGCAGCACACCCTTGACGAGCAGTTCCTGCAGGGTGTCCCCGTCGGCCTCGGACCGGCCGGCGTGCGGCACCGACAGGACGAGTTCGGCGTCCGACTGGGAGGGGCTGCCGAGCGTGATCCACCGGATCCCGTCCGAGCCGACGTCGTTGCGCACCTCGTAGCCGAGTCCGTCGCGGTAGAACGCGAGCGACTCGTCCACGTCGTTGACGGTGATGTGGCAGTACTGGAGTGAAATGGTCATGCGAACAACGCTAGACGGCGGTGCCGGGAGCCGCTTCTCCAATCCTGACGGATGACTCCCTGGTCGGCCGGGTGCGCACCTTGGCCACACACGTGGGCATCGCCAGCACGGCCTCGTGGTCCGCCGCGCGGTACGCGCTCGGCGTCATGCCCACCAACTCGGTGAACCGCGAGCTGAACGAGCCCAGCGAGGTACAGCCGACCGCCATGCACGCGTCGGTCACACTCATGCCCTCGCGCAACAGCGCCATCGCCCGCTCGACCCGACGGGTCATGATGTAGCCGTACGGCGTCTCGCCGTAGGCCGCCCGAAAGGCCCGGGAGAAGTGCCCCGGCGACATCAGCGCGTGGCGGGCCATGGTCGGCACGTCCAGCGGACGCGCGTACTCGCGGTCCACCAGATCCCGCGCTCGGCGCAGGTGCGCGAGATTGGCAAGGTGTTGCTGGTCCATGCCACGACCCTACCGCCGCATCCCGACAGCCCCGCCGACCTGCGTGAAAGCGGCTCGGCGGGGTTCGTGCCCGGGCGATCGCGGACCCGCCGCCGGCCCCGTCGCGCACCCGCGCGATCGGGCCGGGCGGCCGGTCACGGTCTCAGGCGTCCACGGCCGACCGGGAGTCGTCGGTCGTGAACGCCGCGGCGTGGTCGCGGACGAAGTCGGCGATGTCGCGCGGCGGGCGACCGAGCAGGTCGGCGACCGTACCGGAGGTGAAGTCCCCCCACCCGGAGGCGTACGCCTGTGCGTACTCCTCGAGCATGTCGACGATCCACGGCGGAACGCCGTAGCCGAGCAACGTCTCGCGCTTGGCCGCGTCGCCGACCGGCAGGTACGCCGTGGGTCTGCCGAGAACCCGGCCGGTCTGCTCGGCGACCTCGTCGAAGCTCAGCGAGCGCGGGCCGGTGAGGGTGTACGTCTTGCCGTGGTGGCGATCCGGGTCGTCCGACAACACGCGGGCCGCGCACGCGGCGATGTCGCGTGCGTCGATCATGCCGATCCGAGCCGAGGCCATGTTCAGCGCGAACGTGCCGCCGGCACGAATGTCGCCGGCCTCGTTCAGCAGGTTCTGCATGAACCAGTGCGGGCGCAGGATCGTCCAGCGCATGCCGCAGCGTTCGGTCTCCCGGTCGGACAGCGCGTGCAGCCTGCCGCTGCGGTTCGGCGCGTCGTGCGCCGCGCCGACCACGGACAGGCGTACGACGCGCTCCACACCTGCCCGGCGGGCGGCCCAGAGCAGGTTCATGTTGTTCTCCGGGGCGCGCGGACCGTTCGGGGTGAGCAGCCACAGGTCGTGCACACCCTCGAAGGCGGGCGGCAGCGACCGGGCGTCGTCGAGGTCGGCGACGAAGACCTCGGCGCCCTGCGCGCGCGGGCCGTCCGCCTTGCGTTCGTCGTGCACGAGCGCGCGAAGCGCCACGTCCTTCGCCGTCAGCGTGTTCAGCAGTGCGGTGGACACGGTTCCGGTGGCTCCGGTGATCAGCACGGTGCGCGTCATGTTCATTCTCCCTTGGCGGTGGCGGGGATACGGAGCAGGTCACGGACGACGTCGGGGGTCAGTTGCGCGGCGGCGACGGCGGTCAGCGCGAGCACGAACCCGAAGCACTGCCACGGGGTGAGCGACTCGTCCAGGAACAACCAGCCCAGGAGCGTGGCCACCACGGGCGAGAGCAGGGCCAGGAACGACACGGCGACCACGGGCAGCCTGCCGATGCCCTGGAACCAGACCAGGAAGGAAAGCAGTGCGCCCACACCGGACAACCACGCGTAGCCGCCGAGCGCACGAGCGTCCAGTCCGGACGGAAGTCCTTCGAAGACGAGCGCGAGCGGCAGGAGCACGAGCCCACCGGCGGTGAGCTGCCACGCGGCGATGGTCGCCGGGCCGACGCCGTCCGGACGCCCCCAGCGTTTGGTCAGGACGATCCCGCCTGCCATCACGCCGGCGGCCGCTATTCCGGCCAGGACGCCGAGCAGGTCGAAGGAGAGCCGGCCGCGCAGCACGATCAACCCGACGCCCAGCACACCGACCAGCCCCCAGCCCAGCCGCCAGCCGGTGGGCCTCTCGCCCAGGAGCAGGTACGCCAGGCCGACGACGAGCAGTGGCTGGACGGCGGTGAGGGTCCCCGCGACGCCACCCGGCAGGCGGTAGGCGGCCACGAACAGCAGGGCGAAGAGCGCGCCGATGTTGAGGGTGCCGAGCAGCAGGGAGCGCCACAGCCACGTGCCGTGCGGCAGTCGCCGGGTGACGGCGAGCAGGATCAGCCCCGCCGGCAGCGCGCGGATCACTCCGGACACCAGCGGATAGCCGACCGGGAGGAACTCGGTGGTGACCAGGTATGTCGTGCCCCACGTGGCCGGTGCGGTCGCGGTCAGCAGGGTCAGTCCCAGCGTGCCGCCGGGCGGGGACGCACGTCCCGTTCCGGACCGGCTCGGGTCCCGGAGCATCAATTCTCCTTAACGTTGAACTATTCAACGTTGGCGAATGTAGCTCCCTGTTAGGATGACGTCAAACAGTTTCACGTTAAGAGGTTCTGGGAGGCGGCAGCCCGTGGAGGACAACGTCGACTGGCGGATGAACCAGTGGCGGGTCGAGCGGCCCGACATCGACCCCACGCCGATGGGCGTCGTCGCCCGGATCCAGCGCGCCTGCCGACTGCTCGAGCGGGAGCTTCGCGACCACTTCGCCACGCATGACCTGCAGCTTTGGGAGTTCGACATCCTGGGCACGCTGCGCCGATCCGGTCACCCGTACCGGCTCACCGCCAAGCAACTCGTCGAGTCGTCGATGGTCACCTCCGGGGCGATCACCAACCGGATCGACCGTCTCGTTGCGAGGGAGATGGTGACCCGCGAACTCGATCCGCTCAATCGGCGCAGCGTGCTGATCACCTTGACCGACCGTGGCCGCGAACTCATCGACGGCGTCGTCGTCGACCATGTCGACCTGGAGGCGAGACTCCTCGCGAAACTGAGCGACGACGACCAGGAACGCCTCGCCGGCCTCCTGCGCCAACTCCTCAACAGCCTCGGCGACCACGCCCCCGGCAACCCCCTGAAAACCGACCGACCCAACGCGTAGCCCCCACGCGGGAGTACGGGCGATCCGCCGCGGAACACGGGTCGATCTCACGAACGTTCGGGTAAGCCGCGCTTGTGGGGTTCGGCGTGGGATGCTCCGCGAGGGGTGCCCGTCGTGGCCGGTGGCGACGGCGCCGAGGGTGGATCAGATGTCGAGGAAGCGCACGTCCTGGGCGTTGTGTTGGATGAACGAGCGTCGGGCCTCCACGTCTTCGCCCATCAGGACGGCGAACAGGTCGTCGGCCAGGGCGGCGTCGTCCAGCGTGATCTGCCCCAGCACACGGTGGTCCGGGTCCATGGTCGTGACACGGAGCTCCTCGGCGTTCATCTCGCCGAGCCCCTTGAAGCGTTGGATGGTGTCGTCGCGCAGACGCTTGCCCTGTCGCCGACCGATTTCGACGAGGGTGTCGCGTTCACGGTCGGTGTAGGCGTACTCGCTGTCGTCCCGGCTCCACTTGATCTTGTAGAGCGGGGGTCGGGAGAGGTAGATGTGTCCGGCTTCGATCAGGGGCCGCATGAAGCGGAAGAGGAAGGTCAGCAGCAGGGTGTTGATGTGCCGGCCGTCGACGTCGGCGTCCGCCATCAGGATGATCTTGTGATAGCGGAGCTTGCCGAGGTCGAAGTCCTCGTGGACCCCGGTGCCGAACGCCGAGATGAGCGCCTGGATCTCCTGGTTGTGCAGGATCTTGTCGATGCGCGCCTTCTCGACGTTCAGGATCTTGCCGCGAATCGGCAGAATCGCCTGGTACCGGGGGTCGCGGCCGGACTTCGCGGAACCGCCGGCCGAGTCGCCCTCGACGATGAAGATCTCGCACGCGTCGGCCTCGGTGGACTGGCAGTCCGCGAGCTTGCCGGGAAGCGCTGCGGATTCCAACATGCCCTTGCGGCGGGTGAGATCACGCGCCTTGCGGGCGGCGACACGGGCACTCCGGGCCGCGATCGCCTTGCGGACGATGTCCGCCGCTTCGTTCGGGTTCCGGTCGAACCAGTCCGCCAACTGCTCGTGGACCACCTTGTGGACGGACGTCCGCGCCTGCGTGTTGCCCAACTTGGTCTTGGTCTGGCCCTCGAACTGCGGCTCCGCCAACTTCACCGAGACGATCGCCGTCAACCCCTCGCGCACGTCCTCACCGGAGAAGTTGTCGTCCTTGTCCCGCAGCAGCCTCCGCTCTCGGGCGTAGCGGTTGACCACGCCGGTCAGCGCGGTACGGAATCCCTCCTCGTGCGTGCCGCCGTCGTGGGTGTGGATGGTGTTGGCGAACGAGTACACGCCTTCGTTGAAGCGGGTGCTCCACTGCATCGCGACGTCCACGGACAGGTGTTGCCCCGTACCCTGGGCCCGGAGGGAGATGACCGAGGGGTGTACCGGGTCGCCCCTGCGGGAGTTGAGGTGCTGCACGAAGTCGACGATGCCGCCCTGGTAGCGGTACGAGACCGATCGGGCCCGGTCCGCCCCCGCCTTCTCGACACCGCCGTCGCCCGAGCCCGACGGCGCCCGCGCGCCCGCGCGTTCGTCCGTCAGGGTCAGGGTCAGGCCCTTGTTGAGGAAGGCCATCTCCTGGAGGCGGCGGGCCAGCGTCTCGAAGGAGTACTCGGTGGTCTCGAAGACGTTCGGATCGGCCCAGAAGGTGAGTGAGGTGCCCGTGTCGGTCACGCCTTCGTGCCGCGCCAACGGCGCGGTCGGCACACCGTTGCGATATCCCTGACTCCACCGGTATCCGTCGGCGCGCACCTCCACGAACAGGCGCGTGGACAGGGCGTTGACCACCGACAGCCCCACTCCGTGGAGCCCGCCGGAGACCGCGTATCCGCCGCCGCCGAATTTGCCGCCGGCATGCAGCACGGTCAACACGAGTTCGACGGCCGGTTTCCGCTTCTCCGGGTGCAGACCCACGGGAATGCCACGCCCGTTGTCCACCACCCGAACACCGCCGTCGCCGAGCAGCGTCACATCGATCCGGTCCGCGAAACCGGCCAGGGCCTCGTCGACCGAATTGTCCACGATCTCCTGCACCATGTGGTGCAGGCCGGGCTCACCGGTCGAACCGATGTACATGCCGGGCCGTTTGCGAACGGGGTCCAGCCCCTCCAGCACGCTGATCTCGTTGGCGCCGTACGCCACACCCTCCCCGCCGTCGCCGGACGTGGGTGCGGGGGCGGCGGCCGAGCCGGGGGCGCGGACGGCGGTGGGATCGAGGGAACCGTCGGCTTCGGACTCGGTGGCGACGGAGAGGATGCCGGAATCAGTCACAAGGCACTCATTTCTGGCACTACAAGCCGCGCTCCCGCCGGGCGGCGGGAGCGTACGTGTCGTCGGGTGGAGCCGGCCGCACGCGGGCAGGCCGAACAAGGCCCTCCAAGGGCGGTACTCCTCAAGCGAGAACGGGCTCAAGCATACCGATCGCGCGCTCATCAAACAGGCATGGAAGCCGTTTCATCATCGATCCAGGATCCAAAAATACCGACCGACAAGTCCCCCCACGCTGAAATGCTCCCAGGCCCGCAGATCGCCACACAGAGCCTCGATGGACAACGGGCAGAGCACCCCTGAACCCGACTCCCAGTGCCCCTTCGCAGGCCGCCGGAGGGGCCTGGGAGCCGCTGGTTCCCCCTCCCGAAGGTGACGGGACCTCCTCCGGACGCCGGCCCGTGAACACGCAACGAGAGGCCGGGAAGGAGGAACCCGACAAGGCGTCCGAGAGCGCCGTCACCCGGCCACCGAGCCCGCGTTGCGGTCCCGGTCGAGACGCGTTCCACATCTCGACCACCTCGTCGACGGTGCGCTTCGCGGACGCGAGCTTCCTCGACGCGCAGATGGCGGTCACGACCTGTGTCGCCACCACCTCCTCCGGCATCAGCCCCCGCACGGCGAACCGACACGCCCCGCAGCGATAGACATCGCCCTCGACCTCGAACCGCAGGCGCTCGTCACAGGTCGCGCACCACACCAGTCCCGCCGGCAGAGCTGCCTGGTGTGCCGGTCAGCTCATCCGAGCCTTGATGTGGTCGATCACCTCGGTGAATTCCTCGGTCGGCGAGAAGTCCACGTACTCGCAATCCTCCAGCGCCTCCGGCACGTGACCGGGTGCCCAATAGAACGCCTGGCCCGCCTCGTAGATCTCGTTCCCGTCCTTCGTGCGCATCCTCAGCCGCCCCTTGAGCAGGTAACCCCAGTGCGGGCACTGGCACATACCGTCGGGCAGTCCTTCGAGCCCCGGTGCCATGTCGGCGCCTCGCGGGAATCGCACGAATGCGACGGACATCCCACCACCGACTTCGCGCATCCGAAGTTCGACACCGTCGCCTTCGATCGCAACGGGTGCGTCGTAACGTGTCGTTGCCGTCATGGCTCCTCCATGTGGCGATGGGCGCGGTGGCGGTGGGCACGCGCTCGGACGCACCGAACCACCGAGTCGACGACCACGCCCATCGGACCGCCGGAAACCGGCACCGACCCGGTCACGGACCGCGGTCGACACGGCCACAAGCCGTCTCGACCGCGGCTGCGGTGCAGCCCCTTCCAGAGTGACACTGCGCGAGGAAGTCGGCGACACGCCGATGCCACCTCGGTGATCGTCCCGGGACTACCCCGGTCGCTCGGCCATCGGCATCCGCCCAGCCCGTGCGAGATGCCACGAACGGTGAGCGAGAGCTATCCCCCGGCGGCGACGACGTGCGTGCGCCGTCGACGATCCGTTCCCCTCCGATGCAGCCGACCGCCGACCGCCGACCCATCCTTCAGCCTTCGCCTGCCTCGTACGGCGGTGACGGTCGGTTCCTGAAGCCGTCCAACCTGTCGATGACCAGGTGGAGTTCCCGTGCGCTTCGACGCGACAGAGCCGACGTCAGGGTGTCGAGGAGAGCGCGGGCTTCGAGGGAACTGCCGCAGCAGTACCAGTGCGCGTTGCCCCACTCGTAGTCGTGCCACAGTTCGCGCTCGGAACGGCCGACGTGGTTCCTCCACAGACGCACGGCCGCGCCGACGTCTCCCGGTTGCAGGTAGTTGCGGGTGCGTTCGAGCCGGAAGATCTCGGACATCGCCCGTGCGGACAGTCCGTCGATCGCCGTCCTCTTCCCCGGTGCCCGCCGACGCGACATGCCGGCCCGGACGTATCCCGGCCGCCTACGCGGCATGGACCTTTCGGTTCGTCGTCATGCCACGCATGCTGCCACGACCACCCAACACATCACCCACCCGACCCCCGAGTTCGCCCCCGCCCCGGCCGGATCAGGGCACGACCCGAGCGCCGCGGGATCTCGGGGGCTTTGCTGGCGGTGCTCGCCTCGACCGACGGTTGGGCGCGACGTGCCGCGGGCCACCTTCCTACCACCGGCGCCGCGCCCGGCGCACCCGGTGTGCCACCGCGACTGCGGGGCCGGTCGGCGGACCGGCCCGGGGTCGGGCGGTAGCCACTCGGTTGGTCGGGCGCGCGTTCGAGTGGGACGTGACCGCCGCACGCCTTACTCGCACATCCACGCGCTCTGTCGCCGGTCCCGGCCGTTGACCACCATGAGCGAACGCCGCCGATCCGGGCTCGCCCCGGCCGTGCGAGGCGATATTCGAACTCCCCTCGACCGGCCCCTCCCCAGGTGCGCCCGGTCGACCTTCGGCGACTGGAACTCCGCTCGCCCTGAGGAAAGTTGGGAACCAACGCGTGAACATCGGCACGAAGGTCAAAGCCCAACAGGACATCGGTGAGGGCCTGCAGCAGCGAGTGCCCCAGGGGACGGAAGGAGTGGTGACCGGCAAGGCGTTCGGCGGAAGAATCATCGTCCGGTTCGTGCTGCCCGGAGTCTTCGGCGGTACCCGCAGCGTCGACGTTCCCGTCGATCCCACACAGGTCGTGACCGTGTGAAGCTCGAATTCCGACCGGGTCCGAGGGCGCCACCACGGTTGCTTTCCGGGCCGGGCCGCAGGCACCGCGACGATTCGCGGCGCGCTGCGGGCCGAACGGTGCTCTCGGATGAGCGGCCCCGATCGTGCACGGACGAACCTCGGCCCGATCCCGGTCGGCCGATCCCGGATCGACGTCTGTACCCGGACGTACCGGCGCGCCGCCACCGGCCAAGGAGAGTCGAGCGGGGGCTTCAGCCCTCTTCCGGGAGGCTCTGCCACGCGTCGCCGTCGCTGAAGAGTTCGTAGCCGTGCTCCGCGGCGATTTCCCGGGCATGCGCCCGGCTACGGATCACCGTGTCGTGCCGGTTGCTGACCACCTCGCCGTGAACGCCGCCGTCCTCGACCACCTCGATCGAATATGTCTCGTACACGACGTGCTCGGCCGCCTCCGAGTTCCAGACCACATGCATGCTCGTCGCCAACGAAACTCATCCTCCGAGGGTTTGGCCCTGCGCCAAGGTCGACTCTGCACGGGAGTTCCCCGCCGGTTGTGAGGGTTCCAGTCCACACCTCCGGCCGGGCCGTGACGCTCCGCAGGCGGACGGTCCGCCACTCCATCGGGTGAACACAGGGCGGGTGCGCGCCGGCGACACCCCGGACGCCGACGATGCGGTTGTCCCGGCGATCGCGGGACGGCTGGATCCTCGTGTGGCCTTGAGGCGGCCGTACCGCAGGCGTGTGGGGTCGCCCCGGGCTGTCGGTGGCGACCCCACACGCGAGTGGGCACGGCGCACGCGCCGATCAGAGCGTTCGTGGTCGGACTCGCGGCTCACTGCCGTCCGATCACCGCCGTCCGAAGAGTCGCTTGAATCGGCCCGGCCGGGATCCGGCGGGCGGCGCGGCGGATGCGGAGGGCGCGACGGGCGCGGCATCGTCCGTGCCCGCGCCGGCCTTCGCGGTGCGATCGTCCGTCGGTGAGCGCACGCCCTCGTCCGGCTCGTCCGATGGCTCGTTCTCGTCCTGATCGGAGGTCTCGTCGGCCTCCCGGCGCTCCCGTTCGGCCAGATTCCGCGCCAGGCGCAGGGCGTGTTCGTCCATCCAGGCGCAGCAGAGCATCAGCGCGCGGATCGAGCGCAGGATCGTCACCTCGCGGTGTCGAACGCTCTCGGCGATGTTCACCAGCCGTTCCAGCACGAGTGCGCCGATGTCGTCGCGGGTGTCGGGGTGGGTCCACGCGACGGCGACCAGCGCGAAGCCGGCGGCCAGGCCGAGCGGGTGGGCGATGTCGCCGTCGGCCCGGGGGCGCAGACCGTATCGGGCGGGAGCCGCGGTGGGGTGATCCGGTTCGGTGGCCAAGACCCGCTCGAGCCGGTTCAGGCCCTCGGCCGGGCGGTCGGTCGCGCCGTACAGTTCGGCGACGTCCACGGCCAGGTGGGTGTCGAATTCGCGGGCCGGTTGGGCCTCCCAGACCGCCAGGGCCCGGCCGGGGCGGCCGTCGGCGCGCAGGGCGTTGCCGAGCATCACCGCGGGCATGTAGCCGGGGGCGATCCGATGCGCGTGTTCGGCGATACGGACCGCCTCGGCGGTGTCACCCATGCGCCTGACGAGTGCGGAGGTCATCACCGACAACAAGGCGTGGTCGGGGTGTCGGGCCGCGACCGAGCGCACGAGTTGCTCGAACGGCCGCAGTAAAAACCGCTGTTCCTCGGACGTCGGGTCGGGCAGGGATGCGATTGCGCGGGAGACCGCCTCCGCGAGCGCGTCCGGGTCGAGAAGTTGTGCCGGCTCCGTCGCGGCCGGCCAGGCCGCCGGGGTCCAGGGCGTGGTGGGGTCGAAGCCGATGACCGAGGCGATCAGCCCGACGGCGGCGTCCCAGTCGCCGACCGCCGCCTCGACGTAGGCCCGGCAGACCAGCGTGCCCAGGTACATCTCCCCGTCGAGCGGGAAGGGCTCCCGGGCCGCCGCCGGTCCTCCCGGCCGTGGCACCCGCGCACGTTGCGTCGACGCCTGCCCGGCCCGACGAGGGCTCACCGTGCGCTGCCGCGACAAACCCCGCCGTCACGACGTCGCCCTCCTCTCACGCACGAGCGATCGGCCGGCTCCGTGCCCCGGCCGACAGGCGCCGGGGTCGGCCCTGCGCGGGGCACCGGACGAGCCCCCTTCCGCACCGACGCAGGCGGACACCGGGCAGCGCCGCCCGGTCGCCGACCACGTCGATTCCGGCCAGTACAGTACGTGGATGGCGAACCCACGCGAGCAGATTCTCGCCGAACTCGGCGTCAAGGCGACCATCGTGCCCAAGGTCGAGATCCGGCAACGGGTCGACTTCCTCAAGGACTACCTGCGGTCGACCCCGGCCAAGGGCTACGTGCTCGGGATCAGTGGCGGCCAGGACAGCACGCTGACCGGGCGGTTGTGCCAACTCGCGAGCGAGGAGCTGCGGGCCGAGGGGCACGAGGCGGTCTTCGTCGCGGTGCGGTTGCCGTACGGCGTACAGGCCGACGAGCACGACGCGCAGATCGCGTTGGAGTTCGTCAAGCCGGACCGGTCGATCACGGTCAACGTCAAGCCGAGCGCGGACGCCGTCGCCGCCGAGGCGGCACTCGGCCTGCGGGAGCTGCTCGGCGACGAGCCCACGCTGCGGGACTTCGTACGGGGCAACATCAAGGCCCGCGAACGCATGGTGATCCAGTACTCCATCGCCGGCCAGCTCGGCCTGCTCGTCGTGGGCACCGACCATGCGGCCGAGGCGGTGACCGGCTTCTTCACCAAGTACGGCGACGGCGGCGTCGACATCACCCCGCTGACCGGTCTGACCAAGCGCCAAGGCGCCGCGCTGTTGCAGGAGTTGGGTGCACCGCCGAGCACCTGGGAGAAGGTGCCGACCGCCGACCTCGAGGACGACCGGCCAGCGCTGCCCGACGAGGTGGCCCTGGGCCTGACGTACGCCCAGATCGACGACTACCTGGAAGGCACCGACGTCACGCCGGACCTGGCGGCGAAGGTCGAGTCGGTATACCTCGCGACACGACACAAGCGGACCGTCCCGGTCACGCCGCTCGACGACTGGTGGCAGGGCTGATCCGGCACGGCAACCGCCGGCGATCGTCCGGAGCGCTCGGGTCGCTCGGGTCGGCGTTGCCGGCAAGCGCCACGCCCACGTCGTAACCGTCGCCGCCGCCCGGGCCGGCCCTTCCCGGTGCCGGCCCGGACGAGGGGCCGATTCCGCCGTCGCCCGATAAACGGGCGACGGCGAATCCGGGGTGGGTCAGTGGTGCGTGCCGGGCATCGCCGACGTGCTCGGCGTACCGGGGATGCTCGGCGTCGCGCCGCCCTTCCCGCCGAGGAGTTGTTGCATCTGCCGGATCTCCGTCGCCTGGGAGGTCTTGATCCGTTCGGCGAGCCTGCGGGCGTCGGGGTTGGTGCCCTTGGCGCGTTCGGTGTCGGCCATGGCGATCGCGCCGTTGTGGTGGGCGATCATCATGGCGAGGAACTGCCTGTCGAACTCGGCGCCGGTGGACGCCTTGAACGTGGTCATGTCCGCGTCCGACATCATGCCGTCGCCGTGGGTCATGCCGCCGGGTGCGGCCGCGGGCTTGCCCCAGCCGGCCAGCCAACCCTTCATCTGTGCGATCTCCGGGGCCTGTGCGGCCTCGATCGCGGCCGCGAGCTTCTTCACCTCGGGGTCGGCCGCCTTGGCCGGGGCTTCCTTGGCCATCTCCACGGCCTGTTCGTGATGCGGGATCATCATCTGCGCGAACATCACGTCCGCGTCGTTGAACGCACCAGCCGATACCGAGGCGGAAGTGCTCGGCGCGGCCTGGGGGTTCGCCGGGGCCGAGGCCGACGGCTTGTCCATGCCGTCCATGTCGTGACCCTTGTCGTCGCTGCCGCAGGCGGCGAGGACGAGCGCCGCGGTGGTGGCGGTCGCGGTCAGGGCGATGCTGCGGGACAGTCGTTTCACGGTGGTTCGTCTCCTGGAGGTACCCGGGTCCGCGCGGTGCGACGGCCCGAGGATGCGAAAGAGGGCGCGACGTCACGGGCCGTGGCTCGTGACCGAGCGGCGGCCTATATGCGCAGTACCTGCAGGAGCGAGAGTTCCGCTGGCCCGGGCGGGGGCAGGCCCGACACGAACCGCGCCGCTCGCGCCCGCGGACGGAACGCGGGCAGATCGCGGGCGCGGCGAAGGGCGAGCAGGGCCAGCGCCGTGGCGAGCGCGCCGAGGCCGGCGAACAGGACCGCCAGGCACATCGAGGCCGGGTCGGTCCCGTGCTCGGACCCGTGCTTGTCACCGGACCCGTCCCCCGGCGCGCAGTCACCGCGCGGGCACGCCTCCCCGTGACCGATCGCGGGTTCGTTCGTCACCGCATGATCCGCGTCGGCCGCGACCCGCGTCCCGGCGACGGACTCGGCACCCGACGCGACGACGGGCTCGGCTCGCGACGCGACGCCGGACCCGGCAACGAACGCGACGCCCGCGGCCCCGCCGGACCCGGAACCGGACACCCCTCCGGACCCGACAGCGGCGCTCGCCGGGTGGCCCAGGGTGTGCATGCCGACCACACCACACGCGAGGACGACGAGCAGAATCCACCGGGTGAGCACACCGACCCGCCGGTTTCGCCCGCGGGAGGCGGATCGGGTCGTGGGGACCACGTCGCTCACCTCCCGTCTCGCGTCGCCGGCGTACCGACGCCCGCGCCGGCACCGGTCGCGTCCCATGGTGCCGGCTCGGCGATGTCCCGCGCCGACAGGGCGTACTCGGAAGGACTGTGCCGCCGACCGCGCGATCGACCGACCCTGCCGCCGACCGCCGGCGCTGTTCCCTCCCGCCACCGCCCTGGCCACGACGCCCACCGAACCGGCGTGCCGGGGCCGAACGCAGCGTCCACGACCGGGTGTCGGCGCCTCACCCGGGTACGGCCAGGACCGTGCGCAGCGTCGCGGCGATGGTCTCGCCCGCGGCGGCGCGATCGAGGCGGCCCGCGTCGACCTCGTCGGCGGCGGTGTGGATCAGGCCGTAGTACGCCGCGGTGAGCCACGCGGCGGGCAGGTCGGTACGGATGTCGCCCTCGCGCCGACCGCGCTCGACGAGTTCGTCGACCCTGGCCAGGACGTGGGCATGCTGCCGGCGCAGGCTCGCCTCGCCCAGTGCCTTCAGGGCCGCCGTACGCAGGCCCCGGCAGCGGTCCAACACCTGCCAGCCCTCGCGGGCCAGTCGGGTCAGCGCCTGCGGGGCGGGTCCGACGGTGATCCCGGCGTCGTCCATCGCGGCGTGCAGTTCGCCCAGGACCTCCTTGATCGCGGCCTCGATCAACACCTCGCGGGAGCCGAAGTGCCCGTACAGGGTCACCCGTCCGACCCCGGCCGCTCGCGCGATGTCGGTCATCGTGACATCGGGATCGCGCGCGAAGGCGCCGATCGCGGCGGCCAGGATCGCGGCGATGTTGCGTTCGGCGTCCGCCCGTCGACGTGTGCCGGGTGGTGGTGTCGCGCCCATGGTGGTCAACCCTACGGTCGGGAACGTGGTGGGGGTCGTGCGGGCGGGGCTGCTCAGTGCACGTGCCGCGGGCCGTCGGAGACCGGCGGCCTGCCCGCCGGCACGAGTACGACCACCACGAGCGCCGCGACGAAGGCCGTGCCCGCGCAGGCCCGGAACGCGTCGGTGTAGCCGTCGACGACGCCGGCATCGGCCCCGGCGACGAGGCTGGGCGCGGCGATCGCCGACGCCAGGGCGACGCCGAGCGCGCCGCCGAGTTCGTGGAAGGTGTTGACGACCCCCGAGGTGATGCCCGCCTCGTGGTGTCGCACCTGGGCCATCGCGGTCGTGGTCGCCGCGACGAACGCGGGTCCCACGCCGGCCGCGGCCAGGGCCAGTCCGGGGACGATGTCGAGCGTGTCGCCGCCGTGAGCGGGCAACCGGCTCAGCCACAGTGCCCCAGCCGCGGCGACCGTCAGGCCGAGGGCTCCCACCGGCCGGGCGCCGAGGCGGCCGACGAGCAGTCCCCCGACGTGCGCCCCGAGGGTCACCGCGACGGCGACCGGGAGGAAGGCCGCTCCGGTGCGCAACGGGCCGAATCCGAGCGTGTGTTGCATGTAGAGCGAACCGAGGAAGAACAGCGGGATCATCAGCGCGCTCGCCACCGTCATCACGAACGCGCCGGAGACGACGGGCCGTCGGGTCAGCAGCGCCAAGGGCACCAGTGGATGGCGGGTCGTGCGTTCGACGAGCACGAAGAGCGTGTACCCGACGGCGGCACCGGCCAGCGGCACCAGCGTCCGGGGCGACCCCCAGCCGGCCTCGCCCGCACGGGTCACACCCAGGATCAGCGCCACGGTGCCCCCGGTGGCCGCGAGCGCGCCCGGCAGGTCCGGACGTGCGCCCGAGGCGACCCGCACTTCCGCCGGTATCACCGACACCGCCAGGACCGAAACGATAAGGCCGATGGGGACGTTGGCGAAGAAGATCCATTCCCAACCCGGCCCGGCGGTCGCCAGTCCGCCGACCAGGACCCCGGCCGCCGCGCCCGCGCCGCCGATCGCGGCCCACACCCCGAGGGCGCGGTTGCGCTCGCGGCCGTGGAAGGTGACCGTCACGAGCGCGAGCGCGGACGGCGACAACAGCGCGGCGGCGGCTCCCTGGGCGACGCGGCCGGCCAGCAGTACCGCGCCGTTGGGCGCGAAGCCGGCGGTCAGCGACGCGGCGGTGAAGACGGCCAGGCCGAGCAGAAATCCGGTCCGCCGACCCAGCGTGTCCGCGATCCGGCCGCCGAGGATCATCAGGCCGCCGAAGGTGAGCGCGTAGGCGGTGACCACCCAGGTCAGGGACTCCCGCCCCAATCCCAGGTCCGCGCCGATGCTCGGCAGCGCGACGTTCACCACCGTGACGTCCAGGATCAGCATGAACTGCGCGACGCACACCAGGGTCAGCACGAACCACCGCCGGCTCGGCGCGGACTCGTGTGCTGCGTCGTGCGCGTGGTGGTCGGCGCCGCCGCCTGTGTGGTGGACGCCGTGGGTGTCGTGGGTCAAGGTCCGCTCCTTCGCCGCCGACACGGGCCGCCGGGCCGGCCTTCCGAATCCGGGCCCGTCGACACATGCCGATATCCCGTACAGGTGTGTACGGGATAGCGAACCGCATGCATCGAACGTGTTCAACCATGTTCGAGTTAGCTGCCCGACCCGCGCGTCGAGCGGAGTTTGCCCCGGCTCACGGGTGCGTTCGGGACTCGCTCGAATCCGGCCCGGCCGGCGGTGTCGGGTGCGTGTGCCGCGCGTCCCTGCGCCACAGGGCGCTCGGCCACCACATGCGTTCGCGGAGGTCGAGGATCAGCGCGGTGACGACCACGGAACGCACCACCAGTGTGTCGACCAGCACACCCAGTGCCACCGCGAAGCCGATCTCGGCGAAACCGACGATCGGCAGCGTCGCCAGGGCGGCGAAGGTGCCCGCGAGGACCAGACCGGCCGAGGTGATCACGCCGCCGGTCGCCGCGAGGCCGGTCAACGCACCGGTCCGGGTGTCGCTGCGGATGCTCTCCTCTCGTACCCGGGTGGTCAGGAAGATGTTGTAGTCGATACCCAGCGCGACCAGGAAGACGAAGACGAGCAGGGGGAAGGATGTGTCCTCGGCGGGGAAGTCGAAGATGTGCCGGAACACCAGCGCGCTGACACCGAGCGCCGCGGTGAACGACAACACCACCGTGGCGATCAGCACCACCGGGGCGACCACGGCCCGCAGCAGCAGCGCCAGGATGATCAGCACGACCGCGAGGATGACCGGGATCAGCAGCTTCTCGTCCCGCACCGACGCCCGGTTGCTGTCGAGTTGGGCCGCCGTACCGCCGCCCACGAGCGCGTCGGCCCGCGGCACCGCGTGTACCGCGGCACGGGCGTCGTCGACCGTGTCCTGGGCCGCGCTACTGTCGGCGGCGTCGGTGAGGGTGGCCTCCAGGTAGGACCGCCCGTCACGCTCCGCGGGAACGTCCGGCGGCACCACGATGCTCTCCGGCACCACGCCGGGTACGGTCGCCAACGACGCGCGGACCGCGTCCAGGGATGGTGTGTTCGCGACGACCTGGAGCGGCTGCCCGGTACCCGCCGGGAAGTAGCGGGCCTGCACCGTCTGGCCGACCACCGAATCGGGTTTGCCGGTGAAGCTCTCGGCGGTGGTGAGCCCTTCGGCGTTCAGCGCCAGCAGGCCGAACGACAACGCGCCCAGGGCCGCGACGGTGCCGATCCACACCGCGCGCGGCCGGCGGGCGATGCGCTGACCGGTCCGGGCCCACAGGCCCGTCTCGGTGGGCTCGGGCGAGCCCAGGTGCGGGATGACCGGCCAGAAGATCCACCGCCCGAGGATGAGCAGCACCGCCGGGAACAGGGTCAGCATCACGAGCAGGGCCACCGCGACGCCGATCGCGGCGACGGGACCCAGGCCGTTGGTGGAGTTCATCTCGGCGGCGAGCAGACACAGCATGCCGAGGATCACGGTCGAGGCACTGGCGATCACCGCGGGGCCGGCCCGATGCAGGGCGAGCGCCATCGCCTCGTGTCGATCCTCGTGACGGCGCAGTTCCTCACGGTAGCGGGCGACGAGCAACAGTGCGTAGTCGGTGCCGGCACCGAACACCAGGACGGTCAGAATGCCCGCGCTCTGCGCGTTGACCACCAGCGACGCGTGTCGGGCCAGCACGTAGATCAGCGCCTGCGCGACGAACAGCGCACCGACCACACACACCACCGGGACCAGGAGCAGCGTCGGGCTGCGGTAGGTGAACAGCAGGATCACCACGACCACGGCCAGCGCCGCGAACAACAGGGTTCCGTCGATGCCCTCGAACGCCTCGCTGCTGTCGGCGGCGACCCCGCCGGGGCCGGTGATGTGCGTTTGAAGGCCGTTGTCGGGGTTGTCGTCCAGGACCGCGCGGATCTCGTCCACGGCCTTGCTGATGGAGTTCCACCCGTTGTCACCGAAGGTGATCGGCACCAGGACGAGCGCGGCGCGTGGTGCCTCCGTCCGATCGAGGATGGGGCCCTGCACCTGGGCGCCGACGATCCCGTGAGCGGTCAGGGTGCGCATCTGTGCGGCGTCGGAGGCGATGATCCGGTCGTCGGCCGGCGTCAGACCGGACGAGCGCGCGAACACGACCACGGCTGTGACGTTCTGCGGCAGGAAGTCCTTGGACTGGTCGACGACCTTGGTCGACTCGGCGTTGCCCGGCAACCACGCGGAGGCGTCGTTCTTCTCCGCGTCCGTCAACTTGCTTGCCGCCGGCCCGGCCGCGGCGAGTACCACGACCCACAGCACAAGGATGATCCACTTGGCGCGCCGACCGCATACCAGCCGCGCGGCTCGCCCCGCTCCGCCCATCGTGGCCACCTCCACCGCTCGAACGTGATGTGATGTGGTGTCCCCCGAGGTGCACTCTCACCAGGATGGCATCGGGCCCTCGATCACGCGCCCGCTGGAACCCTCCGCACGAGCGGAACGCTGCGAACAGGCGCCCCCGGTAGGGCGATCCGCGTCCGGCGCGGGTGGGGGCGACCCGCCTGCGGCACGGCGATTCGCCGATCGTTGCCCGCCGCGCGACCGTGGAGGACATGAGCGACAAGGCACACGGCCACTTCGATTTGGTGGTCCAGGCGTATCCCCCGGGGCAGCCGTACCGACTGGTGATGCTCGCCGACGGCTCCTACCGCCAACTGCACAGCCGTCGCGAACTCGACGAACTCGCCGCGCATCTCGGCCTCGACCCCACGGACCGCGACCGGGTCGCGTGGGAGGGCGGCGACGAGTGGCCCCGGAGCGACGTCCGATGACCCGACCACCCTCCGCGTGACGGAGGGCACGCGGTGTAGCCAAGGGCACACGGACCGAACCCTCGACGACTCATGATCGAACCGGTTGTACGAGACGGAGTCACGCCCGACGAGCCGATCGAGGCGATCGAGGCGATCGAGAATCCCGCCGGCGACCAACTCATCGTCGGCATTACCCCACTTCGTTCATATCGCGAACCAGTTCGAGCAACGTGCTCGGGTCTTTGGAAGTCGGATCCTTCACCCGATTTCCCTTTCCCTACCGAAATTTCCCCGGGAAGACGCAAAGGATCCGGTGTCGGTTCGGCGTCGCAGCCATCAATTCATCGATACCTGGGGCGCGAACCTCGAATCGAAAGGCATAGCGCGGTGAGCGTTCGGATCCGGACACGGAGCGGGCGAACTCGATCGGACGTCCCGGGCATCCCGGCCGTATCGATCCCGGGGGAACGTCCGCGACAAGTAATCCCGGCAAAGCGATCAGGAACGTTTCCCCGTCGATCCGCGGCGTCCGCGGCAAACCACGGATGTCGAATCCTCAAATTCAGCACAGATCCAACGAACCTGTAGCCCGCCCTGGTTAGTGTTCGCGGTTCCGAGCCGACACATCGGGGGAAGCGAGGATCCGGGGACGTGACAGCCATCTGTACCCATGACCGTGACACCGGCAGCCAGGCACACCCGACACCCGAGAGCGAACTCGCCGAACTCGCCGAACTGGTCTACCGGCGCTACTCCATGCAGTTGTTGTCCTTCTGCCTCAAGCTCACCGGGGGAGACCGACCGTGGGCCGAGGACGTCGTCCAGGAGACCATGCTGCGGGCATGGCGCCACGCGGACTCGATCGCCGACGCCGCGTCGGACCTGATGCCATGGCTGGCGACGGTGTCGCGCCGAATCGTCATGGACGATCGTCGTGCGCGCCGCGCCAGGCCGCAGGAGTGCAGCCCCGAACCGCTGGAGTACGTACCGGCCGACGACCAGTGGGAACCCCTGCTCTGGAAGATGGCCGTGGCCGACGCACTGCCCTCGCTCACCGACGCGCATCGCGAGATCCTCACCGAGACGGTGTTGCGCGACCGTGGACTCCAGCAGGCCGCCGAGATCCTCGGCATCCCGGTGGGAACGGTGAAGTCCCGTATCCACTACGCGATCCGAGCCCTGCGTCAGGCTCTGGACGAGGGCAGTGCAGGATGAACGCGGCGCAGGGGGAGCGCAGCGCACGATAGGCACTCGGGATTCCATGGTGTGTCGCCCGAGAGGCGCGGCGCCGCGACCGGGTGATCCCCTGGAAGTCCGTTGGGAGGAGTTACCCGGCACATGAGGAACACCGATCCGCTCGACTTCTTCACGAACCACCGTGACACGATCCTCCGTTGGGGCGGCATCTCCGCCGCCGCCCTGGTCCTCTTCCTGATCATCCGATCCATCGCGATGCGATTCGGTGGATGGAAGGCGGCATCACGTCGCCTGGGTCGGGAAATCGCGCTGACGGCATACGCGTTCGGTGCCCCGATGCGGACCTGGCTGCGCTACCGACGCTCGGTGCGGCTGCTGGTGGAGCGATTGGGCGCGAGCACGACCTGGCGGGACGCGGAACGTGCCCTGGTGGCGGCCAAGTTCCCCGCCGCTCCCGGTCAGCCGTACGCCGCGGTCGTCGGCGACGAAACGGTGACGGTGCTGTTCGCCGCCGCCGACATACCGCCGCCTTCGGGCCTTTGGCAGCCGGTGCCGGACGACCCCTGGGCGTGGACGGCCTCCAGGGCACAGCTGCCGTCGGTCACGCCGGACGCCGAGGGAAGCAGACCGGTCGTCGTCGCCTTGGGCGAGCGCGACCGGGACTGTGTGTTCCTCGACCTGGTGGTCGGCCCGCCGATGGTGTGCGTGCAGGGCGATCCTCGGTCGGGACCGGCACTGTTCCAGGCCGTCGCGGCGCAGCTGGACGCGCGGCTGCCCGGTGGACAGGTCGTGGTCGCCGACGGGGTGCACCGCGACGTACCCGGAGCGCCGGTACGGGACGCGTACCGGGCCGCCCGCGCCACGCCGCCTCGACTGGGCCTGCCGGTGTTCCTGGCGACCCCGGAACTGCCCGACCCGTTGCCGCCCGAACTCGCAGAGCCGCAGGGCGATTCACCCTCCTTGCGCGTGCTGCTCGGCGGACCGGGGCGGAGTCATGTACGGACGTTGTTGACCGATGTGCACGGTCGAGTCGCCGTACCCGGAACCCCGTTGGTGGTCTCGTGCAACGCACTCGGGGCTGCCCTCGCCCGGGTACTGCCGACCGTTCCGCCGGTGCTTCCGCCCGTCCCCGCGCCGGTTTCCCGGTCCGGAGCGGGTCACGCCGAGTGGTTCACGGAGGAGGAGAGCGGAACCGCGCTCGCGGAACCGCAGGCGGCGCGGACGGCAACGGTGGATCCGGTGACGACCCTGGAACCGGCCGGAACCATGGCGTCCGCGGTCTCGGCACGTACCGCCGTCTCGGAGCCGCCCGCGCGATCGTCGGGCGGACAGGCCGCTCCGGGTACGTCCCGGCCGGCGGCGTGGAGCACACGCCCCGCGTCGCCTGTCGCCGACGCGGGCCCCGTGCCCGCTCCTTCGGTCGGCGAACCGGCGGCCGGGCCCCCCGCACGAACGTCGACCGCGACGGTGTCGGCAACCCTGGCATCGGACCACGAACCGCCGTTCTCACCCGCCGTGTCGGCCCGAAGGAATCCGACGTCGGAGCGGGAGCCGGAGCCGAAGCCGCCGACTCCGGACGACGGTCCGAATCGGGCTCCCGTCCCCGACCCGACACCCGAGCCCGAACCGACACCGCAGCCCGACCCGACACCCCACCCCGAACCGACCCTCCAACCCGACCCGACACCCGAGCCCGAACCCACCCACGATCCCGACCCGGCGCCCGACACCGACCCCACGCGAGAGCCCGACGCCGCGAACCGCCCGACGGTCGGCCCCCGGCCCCCATCTCCCCCCGCCCCGCCGTCATAGGCCCCGCCACCGCTTCCCGACCGTCCCCCGCGGTCCCTGCCCACCCCCACCCCGCCGTCTCGCCGTCTCGCCCTCCCCGCGAGAGAGTTGGATGCCCGTGAATCTCGCCGTCACCACCACCGATCCGCAGGGCCGCCGCGCCGATCACCTGCTGGACGTCCCCGATTCGGCGACCGTCGCCGAACTCGGTTCAGTGCTCGGTGCCGCCGACCTGTTCCTGGGGAGTCGACGGCTCAACCCCGACGTGCGCGTGGGTGCGAGCGGCATCCGCACCGGGGCGCTGCTCGGCCTCGACGCCCCCGCGCCGACCGAGACGGCGACGCGCGCGTGGCGACCGCCCGGGTCGGATCCGGTGCTCGTCACCGTGCGCCACGTGTCGGGCCCCGGTGCGGGTCGGGTGTGGCGGCTCGGCCCGGGGCGTCACGAGGTCGGCACGGACCGGGCGTGTGCGTTGCGCCTGGACGGCGGCGAGGCACCCGCGCAGGGCACGTGGATCACGGTCGCCACGAACGGATCCGTCGCGGTCGCGCTGCCGAAGGACGCGGACGAGGACCGGTGCGGCCTGCGCAGCCTCACCCCGCCGCCGCCCGTGGATCCGATCACCGGTACGCCCCTCACCGCCGAGGAGCCGGCCGGGACGCAGGAGGGCGGCCCCGGCGGGCATTCCACCGAGCCCGCGCCACCGGGGCCGGACGGGCTGCCGATCGCGCCGCCGTTGCCGCCGATCGGTTACCTTCCACCGCCCGACGACGGCTCGCTCCCCTGGCCGACGTACGCCGACCTGTCGCTCGGCGACCATCTCCTGCGCCTGGGCCCGCCGGACGAGCCCGAGGCGGCGGTGCGCGCGTCGTCGGACGGACTCGGCGTGGAGTACAACCGACCGCCGCGCATCGCGCCGCACCTGGACGGCGAGTCGATCCGGATGATGGGTCCGCCGACCGACAACACCAAGCGGCCGTTCCCCTTCCTGATGATGATGGCCCCGCTCGTGATGGGCCTGGCGATGATGTTCCTGTTCCGGAGCCTGTTCTTCGTCGTCTTCATCTTCTTCACACCGATCATGGCGGTCGGCAACTGGGTCTCCGGTCGGCGCAGCGGGCGCAAGCAGTACGAGGAGGCGAAGCGGGTCTTCCGGATCCGCCGGTCGGCCCTGGAACTGGAGATGCGGCGCGCGACCGTGGAGGAACGCGGGCTGCGCAACTCGACGTTCCCGGATCCCGCGGCGGTCCTGCTGACCGCGACCGGGCCGGGCCTGGGTCTGTGGCAGCGCCGCCGCCGGGACACCGACCACATGACCATCCGGCTGGGCACGCTCACCCGCGCGTCGCTCAAGCGGATCGACGACCAGGCGCGCGAGACGCACTACCGGCAGGTCAACTGGCGCCTGGCCGACGTGCCGTTCGGTGTGGAGATGGCGGACTTCGGCGTGCTGGGCATCAGCGGTCCCGGGGCCGCGCCGCGCCGGATCGCGAGTTGGGCGGTGATCCAGACGGCCGTGCTGCACAGCCCGCGCGACGTGCGCATCGTCGTGTTGACCGAGGACGAACACGCCGACGCGTGGCAGTGGGTCCGCTGGTTGCCGCACCTGCGGCCGGGCCGGGCGGGCGCGGCGGTGGTGGGGCTGGGCACCGATCCCGAGAGCACCGCGCATCGGGTCAACGAGTTGATCGCCGACATCCAGACCCGCGTCGACTCCGCGCAGTCGGCGCTGGGCCGCACGCTGCTGCGCGTACCGGACGTCCTGGTGATCCTGGACGGCGCCCGTCGGTTGCGCGATGTGCCGGGCGTGATCGAGGTGTTGACGACCGGACCGGCCGTACGCGTGTTCAGTCTGTGCCTGGAGGAACGCGAACACCAGTTGCCGGAGGAGTGCACGGCCGTGGTGACCGCGAACGGCGCTCGCCTGAACGTGAAGGCGTCGCACGTTCCGGAGGTGGCGGACGTGCGGGCCGATCTGGTCGACCCGGCCTGGTGCGAGGAGGTCGCGCGGGCGATCGCGCCGATGCGCGACGTCAGCGTGGAGAGCGACTCGGGCCTGCCGGCCGAGGTCGCGCTGCTGCCGCTGATCGGCCAGGAGCCGCCGGACGCCGACGTCGTGGTGGGCGAGTGGGCGCGCCGCCCGGCGTCCACGACGTTCGTGCTGGGCTCCGGGTACGAGGGCACCCTGCGGCTGGACCTGGTCCGCGACGGCCCGCACGGCCTGATCGGCGGCACCACCGGCTCGGGCAAGTCGGAACTGCTCCAGACCGTGATCGCCTCGCTCGCCGCGGCCAACCGGCCCGACGAACTCACCTTCGTCCTGGTCGACTACAAGGGCGGCAGCGCGTTCCGCGAATGCGCCGAACTGCCGCACACCCTCGGCATGATCACCGACCTCGACGGCCATCTGGTCAAACGTGCCCTGGCCTCCCTGGACGCCGAACTCCGGCGCCGCGAGACGGTCCTGAACGTGGTCGAGGCCAAGGACCACACCGAGTACCGGATCAAGCGCTCGCGCGATCCGCGACTGCCCGCGCTTCCCCGACTCATTCTGGTGATCGACGAGTTCGCCACCCTGGTCCGCGAACTGCCGGACTTCGTGCCCGGTCTGATCAGCCTCGCCCAGCGCGGCCGTTCACTGGGCCTGCACTTGCTGCTGGCCACCCAGCGGCCGGGCGGCTCGGTCAGCAACGAGATCAAGGCCAACACCAACCTGCGGATCGCCCTGCGCGTCACCGACCGTTCAGAGAGCCAAGACATCATCGACAGCGGCGACGCCGCCGGGATCTCACCGAACAATCCGGGTCGGGCACTGGTCCGCCGGGGTGAGGGCGCGCCCACGCCGTTCCAGACCGCGTTCGTCGGCGCGGAGCGGCCCGGTGCGATCCCGAGCGCGGTCGCCGAGGCCGCGGTGGCCCGGCCGGTACGCGGCGTGCAACTCGGCTGGCAGCGCCTGGGCCGCCCACTGGACCTCTCGGTCCTGGCTCCGGACTCGCCCGCCGACCCGCAGGAGGGCGGTACGACCACGCCGTCCGAGGAACAGCCCACCGACCTGCGCGCGTTGGTGGACGTGCTGCGCGAGGCGGCGGACCGACTGCCCGACTTCGAGCCGCTGCCCAGTCCCTGGCTGCCGGCGCTCGACAGCCGGCTGCGTCTCGACGATCTGCCGGCCATCCCGGAACCCGAGCCCGGCGCGCTGCCGATGGTCCCCTACGCGCTGCTCGACATCCCGCAGTTGCAGGCCCGACGGCTCGCCGCGATCGACTTCGCGACCTTCGGGCACCTGTACATCATCGGCGCACCCCGCTCGGGCCGCACCCAGGTCCTGCGCAGCATCGCGGGCGCGGCGGCCCTCACCATCCCCTGCTCGGACCTGCACATCTACGCCATCGACGCGGCGGGCGGCGGGCTGGGCGTATTGGAGGCGCTGCCGCATTGCGGCGCGGTCGTCTCGCGCCACGACGCGGAGCGCATGGAACGGCTGATCACCCGCCTGTCCGGCGAACTGACCCTGCGACAGCGGCTCATCGCGCAGCACGACTGCGCGGGCGTCACCGAACTGCGGGCCAAGCTGCCCAAGGACCGCCGCCCCGCGCACCTGGTGTTCATGGTGGACGGCTGGGACGCGCTGAGCAACATGCTCGACGACTACGACGGCGGCCGACTGTACGCCGAATTCGTGCGGCTGTTGCGTGAAGGGCAGGCGGCCGGGATCCACGTGATCGCGACCTCCGAGCGCCTGCTGCTGGGTGGACGCCTCGCGGCGCACAACGACCGCAGACTGTTGTTGCGGCAGACCGACCCGGGCGACTTCACGCTCATCGGCATTCCCCGCAACAGCGTTCCGACGCATGTCCCCCCGGGGCGCGGCTGGTTCGCGCCGGGGGCGGTCGAGGCCCAGATCGCGTTGTTGCCGTCGACCGCCGAGTCGTCCATCGGCCGGCCGTCGATCGATCAGCCGTCGACGGCCTCCGCCGCGGGTGCCGTCGAGGCAGGCGACACCTCCGCGGGCGACCAGAGCGACCAGGCCGAGGCGATGCGGGACCTGGCTCGGCGGGCGACGATCCGCGACAGCAATGTGCCGGGCGTGCGGCGACCGTTCCGGGTCAACGAGATGCCGACGCTGATCGGCTTCCAGGAGGCCCACGACCGGGTGCCGCAGGCGCTGCGCACGCCGCTGCGGGCCCTGTTGGGCGTAGGGGGCGACGCGGTCGAGCCGCTGAGCTACGACTTCTCGGACGGCGCCGGGTCGTTCATGGTCACCGGGCCGCCGCGCAGTGGGCGCAGCACGGCGTTGGCCGCCATGTGCGTGTCGCTGCTGATGGGCGGTACCCATCTGATCGTGCTCACGCCGCGCGACTCACAGTTGCGCAAGCTGGCCGCGCACGGCCTCGCCCAGGTGCTCACCGACCCCGATCCGTCCCCGGAGGAACTGAACGAGGCGTTGGCCGCGGTAGAGGGGAAGCCGGTGGTGGTCGTGGTGGACGATGCCGATCTCATGCTGGCGTGCGACGCCGACTCGGTGCTGCGGAAGTTGGCGACGTCGGGCCGCGACCGCGGGCAGGGTCTGTTGCTGGCCGGCACGGCGGAGTCGATGAGTTCGCTGGGCTGGGTGGGCATGGCCCGCAGGTCGCGCCGCGGCCTGCTGTTGGGGCCGAAGACCCTGGGTGAGGGAGACCTGATCGGGGTCAGGTTGTCGGCCGAGCAGGTGCGCGCGTCACTGGGTCCGGGTCGGGGCTGGACCGCGGGCGACGCGGGGTCGGCGATCGCGGTGCAGGTGCCGCTCACGGTCCTGGACGGCTGACGGGCGGGAGCGCGCACGGCACCTGCGCGCGAGGTGGGGCGGCGGAACGGCGGTGTGTGCGCCGCCCGCCGCCCTTGCGGCGGCTACTTCTTCTGGGCCGCCGCGTCGGCCTGCATCTTGTCGATGGCTTTCCTGATCTCGGTCGTCAGGTTCTCGTCGGAATCCGTGAGCGACTTCGCGATCTCGCGGAAGTTCTGGCCGTACGAGTCGATGTTCTTCGCGGACGACTTCATCTGCGCGCTGAACGTGTTGTATGCCTCCGTCAGGGCGGGGCTGGCCTTCTCGAACACCAGGCCGTCTTGAAGCAGACCGCTCACGGCCGTCTCCAGGTCGCCGAGCTCTTTGGAGATGTCGGCCAGCTTGGCAGCCATTCTCGTTGCGCCGCGGGCGATTTCGTCGACATCGACGTGGATATCGGCCATGAGGTCCTCCCAAGGGGTCGCTGGACGGTTGCTTGCATGGGTAAACGGGCTGCTACTGGGGCGAGTTGACCTTGTCCGCGATGTCCTTGTCCAGGTCCTGCACGGACGTCATGATCTGGCGGAACTGCGTCGCGTAGCCCTTGATGCTCTCGGTGGCCTGGGTGAGCGCGGTGTTGAACTTCTCGTACTGGCTCTGCAACGCCGGACTGGCCTTGGTCAGCACGAGGTTCTGGGTGAGCAGGGTGTCCACCTCGTCCTTGGCCTCCTTCATCCGGGGCACGAGCGTGTGGTCGACACTGTTGTCCAACAGATTGGACACCCGGGTTATCTCGGCGTAGGTGAGTTTGATGTTGGCGGCCATGGCGAATCTCCTCGGTCACGGAAGCGAACGGAATCGGGAACGGGAGCGGGAACGGGAGTCGGTGCGGAGGCGGGTACGAGTGCGCGGGTGAACGCCGGTGGGGCGGGGGTCAAATGATGTGGTTCTTTCCCTTGTCGCCGGTGCCGGTGCCCGTCTTCTTGTCGCGACCGGAGTCGCTGTCGGCGTACGCGGGATCCGGCTTCCACTTGTCTTTCGGTCCGCTCCGGATGTAGTGCTCGGACTTGCCGTCCGCAGTGGAGACCATCGTGCCGCCGCCGTCCTTGTTGATCGTGAAGACGGCCGTACTCGAGGTACCGTCACCGAAGTTGGTGGTGATGGTGTAGTCGCGGACGTCGATCCGGTCCGGCTCGTTGCCCTTGTCGTCGCCGTCCGGGATCTCGACCCATTCCGGCGGGCCCTTGTACGTCGTGATCGTCTCGTAGCTCTGCCCCTGCGCGGTGGTGATCTTCGAGGTCTCCTTGACGACGTTGTTGTCCTTGTCCAACTCGACGCTGACGTCGATCTTGCCGTCCTTGTCCTCGTGGTGGTACGAGGTCGGGGGCTTGTCGTCGGGTTTGGGCGGCTCCTTCCCGGGGTTGGGAGGTGCGCTGTCCTCGCCCTTGGCGATCCACGCGGCACACCACGCCGGGGCGTCCGGGGCGTGGCATACCGACCGGATTCTCTGGTCGGGATGGTCGCGGAAGTAGTCGGTGGCACCGATCGAGGCCAGGTACGCGTCCCACTTGGCCTTGTCCGCCACCCACTTGTCGTGCGTCGCCTTGATGTTCCGCCACTTGTCCAGGCCCAGACCCACGGTCATCAGACCGGCCCCGGCGGCAATCCGCTGGTCGGCGTCGAAGAACCGGTCGGACACCGCCTTGAAGGTGTCCGCAAGCTGGTTGAGACCCTCCTTCGCTTTACCGGTACGGGACTTCGAGTGGCGGTGGAAGCTGTTGAACGCGTACGACAGACTCGACGTGCCCAGACACGCCTTTCGTTCGCCGGCCGCCGCCTCGCCGAGCTCCCGAAATGCTCCGCCACTGCCCGAATCGGCCTGCTTGGCAAGGTTTCGCAGCTTGCTCTGGATCGTGTACAGGTTGTTGTAGTCGACCGCGAAATCGACCATTTCGACCTCCTGCCCCTCGACGAGACCGCGTCGTGCACCGCTCCTCGAACTGCCTCCACTTCTGTACGCGTTGCAACCGATGGAGGTTCAACGACGTTACTCGGAGAAAGATTGAACCTCTCCCGAGGAAGGCGCGTACAGAAGGCGGCCGTGGTTGCACGATCGAGCGAAAGGGGCACCTCGATGGCTCGTCCGGGAGACTGGAGTGCGCTCGGTCTCGACCGCGACCCCACCCCCGGCGACCCCGACCGGATCGACCGCGTGATCGCCGCGGAACTCGAATTCATCGATCTCGCACGGGAGATCGACAACGGCCTGAACGAGGTCAAGAACACCGCGAGCACCGTCTTCATCGGCAAGACGGCGGACGCCATGCGCGGCGTCATCGACGGCAATCTGCGCAACTACATCTCGACGTACAAGAAGGCGCACGAAAAGGTACGCGCCGCCCTGGTGACCTACGTCGCCATCATGCGCACGCAGCAACAACGCGCGGACACGGCCCTGTCCGCGGCCGCCGCGCTGTCCGAGGACGACGACGCGGGCCGGGACACGCACAAAGCCACCGCGGCGGATGCCAAGACCACCCTGGAGGACGCGGCCGACACCGCCGCGCGAGCGCTCAACGCCGCCGCCGAGTCCATCGCCTCCCCCGTGGACGAGTGCGACGAGTTCTGGAAGGCGCTCTCCTGGATCGCGATGTTCCTGGTCGTTCCGGCGATCTTCCTCGGCGGCGTGGTCGCGCTGCTGTCCATCGCCCTGAATGTCGCGCTCATGATCAAGACCGCGATCGACTTCGCGCACGGCAAGGCGGGCGTCACCGAGCTCGTGCTGGGCATCCTGGGGATGATCGCCCCGACCACCAAGGGACTGCATCTCGGCAGTCTGTGGAACGTCATCAAGGGCATCGGTACGCGCGGCCTCGCCGGCACGAAGACCTTCTTCCGCGGCGGCGCCAACTCGTTCGGGCTGCTCGGCCGGATGGGGCTGGGTATCGACGACGCGCTCGCCGCGGGCGGCGCGTGGATCAAGGGCGGGATCCAAGGCATCAAGCTCGGTCCCGCCCTGACCCACATACCCGAACTCTCCATGTTCGGCGTCAATGTCGGGCGCGGCATCCGCGTCTTCCCGATCGGCGCCGACCTGACCGTGATCAACCTCGCCGGCGCGAAGACGTTCTTCGGCCTGCGCAGCGTCGTCAGAACGGTCAACGCCTTCAAGGGGCTGGGGGGTTCGATCGCGAGCGGCCTGAGCGGCTTCAAGAGTCTGCGGCTGTTCCTGCCGGTGGCGGCCGACGAGATGGGCCAGGGCCTGGGGCTCGCCTTCCGGATCGGCTTCATCGACCGCGGCATGTTCAACATGTACCGCTACGGCGCCTTCATCGACGGCAAGTTCATCGGCGCGGGTTCCAAGATCACCGGCGGCGTACACGCGGGCTTCACCGCCTTCGGATCGGGCGGCGGTCTGGGGAAGCTGCCGCATGTCGACATCGGTGGCCTCGACGCGCTGAACACCGGTCCACTCGGTCGCGGGTTCGACATGCCGCCCCTGTCCACGCGATTCACCAGCGGACTCGGCGAGTTGGGCATGGTGAACGTCCCCTCGCTCGGCAAGTTCGGCGACGGGTTCCACGCGGGTACCTTCCCGAGCCTGGACACCTATCTCGCCAACAGCGGCAACCTCGGCGCGGTGGTGCCGCTCACCGGGTTCGGTGCCAAGATCGTCGACCTGCCGCCGTTCTCCTTCAACGGACTGGGCACGTTGGACCTCGGCGGCAGACTCGGCGTGCCGCCCGCCGTCACCGGGACGGGCGTGACCGCGCTGGGCACGGGCGGGCTCCACGCACCGGCGAGTTCGCTCGGCCACATCAGCATCCCGAACCTCGACACGGTCACCAACGCACTGCCCAAGGTCGACGTCGGGCTGCCGGGATCGAGCGCGCTGGTGCACGACCTGCCCTCGACCGGCTCGATCGCCCTCCCCCATGTCGAAGGCATGGGGACCGTCGCCCTCCCGCAGATCGGCAACGTCTCGCTCCCGCACTCGGGCACCGCCGCGCTGCCCAACGTGGCGACGCCGACGCCGGCACACGTCAATCTCCCGACCGTGTCGACCACACCCGTCTCCGGCCTCACCGGCTCCCTCGCCCCCACGCTCGGCCACAATGCCGGGGCCTTCCCGGGCCAACTGCTCGGCGATCTCAAACCGCCCACCGTCGGCGCACAACTGGCCGACGTACCGGCCGTTTCCTCCGCCAACCTCTCCACCCCGCAGGTCACCGGGCTGCACGACGGCGCCCGGGTCAACGTCCCGGAGATCGGCTCGGTCCCGCTCGCATCGCAGGTCCAGGCGCCGAGCGTCGGCGCGATACCCGACACGGGTCAGGTCTCCACGCCGGGGATCGGCGTCACCGGGGGACTCGGACACGTCGCGACCCCGAACCTCGGCAGCGTGCCCAATGTCGCACAGCCGGCCACGCCCAACGTCGGCGGAGTGTCGGGCATCACCCAGGTGGGCACGCCCGACCTCCGAACGCCGCACACCGGCCCCGGGGTCGGGGCGCCGAACACCGGTGCCGTCGAAATACCCCCGGTCCGGGGTGGGCACGTCGCCACCTCGCCCACCACGCCGGCCCCGAACACGGCCGACCTCAAGGGCGCCGGCGGCGCGACGACACACGTCGACGTCAACGGCAGCCGCGTGACGTTCGGCACCCTGTCGCCGCGCGGCGGACCGGGCGACACCCCGCCGGTGGGCCCCGCGGGCACCGCGGGCGTGGGCGGCGTCCCCACCACCGGGGGCCACTTCCCCACGCTGCGCCCGGCGGCCGACGACCTCACGGTGTTCATGGTGAACAACGTGCGGTACGACTTCGCGCACACCTTCAGCAACATCCCCGGCCTGGGCGGCGTCGAGGTGCGGGTGCTGCCGAGCTCCCGGGCGGACCGGCTCGTCGACATCCACGTCGCCTCGGGCGGGCGCACCGACATCAGCGCGAACCACATCACCGTCGGCGACCAACAGATCCTGCGGATCGAACAGGCCTTCGCGGGCGGCGTGCACCGGTGGGACTACGAACTGAGCGCGCTGAACAACCACCGACTCCTCGACGACCAGATCATCGACGCGCACGTCACCGGCCCCGTCCCCGGGCAGTCCGTCGAGCTGACCACCATGCCCCCGGCCGGCACGATCACCGGGTCGACGACCCTCGGTGCCGGCACGACCGTGCCGACGGTGCCCGGCCCGGGCACCGTGACCGGCCCGGGCTCGCACCTCGTCGACATCCCGGGGCTGCCCGGGACCCGGATCGAGGTCCGCCTCGGCGCCGACGGCATCGGAGGAATCCGCACGGTGGGCGCTGCGGACGGACCCCCGCTGATCCCCTCGCACCACACCGGACCGTCCGGGAACACCATCGTGCGCGTCGAGCAGGACGTGGTGCCGAACGTCGAGATCCGCCGTTGGGACTTCGACATGTCCGCGGCCGGCGGCCGACTCGTCGGCATCGAGCGGCGCATCACGCTCAGCGGCGGCGACTTCGACCGCAACCTCGTCGTCATCCGCGTCGATGTGGAGGACCAACCCCTCGGTATCACCCACTTCGACGCCGACGGCAAGGTGCACAACCCGGGCGGGTCACCGGTACGGGTCAGCGCGACCGGGGTCAACATCCCCACCGGCACCGGCTTCCGGATCCACGACCGGACGACCGGCGCACCCTCGCACAGCGGCCTGCGGCTGACCGATTCCACCGGCCACGTGCTGCCCATGCACGTGCTGACCCCGGACGACGGCGGGGCCCTCTCCCTCGTCGACGCCGGCGCCACCAGGACCCTGGGCTCCGTCACCGTGCCGCCGGGTGCGAACGGCATGTTCCATGTCGTCCCCACCGACGCCGGTCCCGCCGTCCGGGTCTTCGGCGCGAACGGCCGGTTCTCGCACGACTCGCTTGCGCTCGGCGGCATCGACGGGCTGGGCGTGCCGGGTGGTCACATCCGCTCGCCGCATGTCGACACGCCGCATCTGGCCGGCGCCGACGGCACGCCGATCCCCGGCACCCGGGTCGTCCCGCAAGTGGGCGGCGAGTTCCGGATCCAGCACCCGGGCGGGCAGTTCCACGTCGACGCCACAGGCGCCCGCGGACACGACGTCGTCACCCTCACCACCGCCGACAACCGGGGAACGGGGCTGCACGTCTTCACCCCGGTCGGCGCCGCGGACCCGCTGCCCGCCCCGCGCGGCGTGGACGGTACGCCGTCCACGACCGCGACCGTCGCCCACGTCGACAACACGTTCCACATCACCCGCACCGGCCCCGACGGGCAACCGCATGGGACGGTGGACGTGCACACGCCACAGGGCGTGTTCTCGCACACCGCGCTCCCGCTCACCGGCGGCGGTGCCCCCGGCGGGTTCATCCGGATGCCCGAGAACGTCGGCGGCGTCCCGCACCTCACCCGAGGCGACGGCACGACCGTGCCGCACACGAGCGTCACACCGCAACACGGCGGCGGGTACCTGGTCGAGTACCGCGGCGGCGCGATCCTCGTCGACGGCGCGGGCGCGCGCACGCACAACGTCCTCGAACTCAGGGTCGGCGACGCGTCGGTCGGGCAGTACGTGCACACGCCGGTCGACACCCCCGACGTGCCGGTGCCGCACCCGAGCAACCAGGCCGGCGTACCCGATCCGAACGTCACCATCACCCGGGTCGGCGACGAACTGCGGCTCACCGACCCCGACGGGTCGTTCGCCGCGCACGGTCTCGACGGAGTGCGCCGGTACCAGGCGATCCACGTGGTCGGCGGCCCGTTCGGGGGGCGGTTCGTCCGGGTCGACGCCGCCGGGACCGTCACCCTCGTGGACGGACGACTCGGCCCCGTCCCGGACACGCACGTCGTGCGGCAGAACGGGTTGCGGGGAGACGGCTTCCGGATCCTCGACGACACCGACCACGTCGTCGTGGGCCTGCGGGGCGAGCACCGCTTCGACGCCATCGGCCTGCGTGGCCCCCATGGGGCTCCGACGGGCGAGTTCGTCTTCTTCAACCCCGCCCCGGCCGCCGGGGCGCCCGCGCCCGGCCCGCTGCCGCTCGTCAAGCACGCGAACGGCCAAAACCTCGAATTCTCGGTGCACACCCGCCCCGACGGCACCCTCCAGGTCGCCGGCCACGAATCGCCGTCGATTCGGGTCTTCTCGAACACCGGCGAGTTCGACTTCCGGGTGTTGCGCCTGCGCGACGTGGGCGGCGCGCACCTGCCGCAGAACGTCCGCGTGCACCCGGGCGGGGCACACTCCCTGGTCGGCGGCGACCTCGTCGACATCCCGAACATCACCGTGCATCCGCGCGACGGCGGCGGGTTCAATGTGCGCACCGCCGACGGCGGGTTCCGCCTGTTCGACGAGAACGGCGGGCTCGAATTCACCGCGACTCCGCACCAGGTGCCGCGCGACGGTGGCCACATCACCGTCTTCCGGGTGAACGACGGCACCGGCGTCCACCGCTTCGACGGCATCGGGCTGTCGGACGCCCGGATCGGCAAGCCCGGGCAGACGCGATTCCTGGACACGACGGCGGGCAACCTGCGGATCCTGGACGGCAATCTCGACGCGCTCCCGGGCCTGCGGGCGATCCCGCAACCGGGCGGCGGATACCGGGTTGACGGCATCGGCGCGCAGACCCGCGAGTTCCGACTCTTCGACGCGGGCGGGCGCCTGGAGTTCCAGCGCATCGACATGGTCGACGCCAAGGGCCGGATCCACCCGAATCGGCACTTCGCGATCGCCCACCCGGCCGACGGCGATCCCACGTGGGCGCTGGTCAAGACCGACGCGCACGGCGTACCGGTGCCCGCTCCGCCGACCCGGAAGTGGTTCGAGGGCGGCCCGGTCGACATGCAGGGCGCGGCGGCGGGCCGGGTCCACCTGATCAGCCATCTCAAGGTCACCGTCTTCGAACGTCGCTGGTTGCCCGACGGCGGCATGCTCGACGCGCACCACTCGACGGCCACCCTGGGCACCTTCGGCTGGTTCAATCAGCGCGGACCGTGGGCCGAGTTCACCCCGAACGGCAACCTGGTGCAGCACGGCACCCGGCACTGGGGCGAAAGCACGCGCAGTTGGTTCGACGTCAAGAGCGTGTTCGGCTTCGACGTCCGCGTGCGGCACTTCCAACTCAGCGCGGACGGCGGCCACGTGCTGGCCAGGCTGGACACCGTGCCGGCCGGGCAGAGCTTCGCGGACACCACATGGGTGCGGTACGACGCCGACTTCGGGCAGATCGCCTCGGGAACCCGGCACTGGGGTCCCGGGCGTGGCTGGACCGACAAGATGAACCATCCGATCACGAACCGACTCCTCACCTCCCAGGAGAAGTACGGCCGCTTCCAGTTCGGTCTGCACGACGTGCGCCGCTACCACCAGGTCGAGATGGGCCCGGACGGCATCCCCAAGCGGGACTTCGTCTCCCGGCACCCGGACGGCAACGTCAACGGGTTCGGCAAGACACTGTTCAACGGCGACTTCCTCAAGGTCGAGCGGTTCGCCGAGCAGCGGCCTCCGGTGTTCTTCCGCAACATGTTCAGCTCCGACATCCGCACCACCGACCTCAGCGGGCACCAGTGGCTGGCCAAGGACAATCGCCTGCGCGTGGCGACGTGGACCCAGGAGCCGGCGGGCGGCGGCGCGGGCACCCGCGGCGTGCAGTTCACCACCAACAACAAGACCGTGATCGACGTCGCGAGCAACGGCGACATCGTCCGCGAGACACGCACGCTGCTCGGCGGCAAGACCCTGACCGTCGGCGACGTACGGCTGCCCGCCGTCCACGCGGGGCCGAACGTGGGGCAGCCGGTGGCACATCGACCGCACTACCTCCCGTGGACCGAAGGCGCCGACGGTCTCCAAGGCCACCGGACGTTCGTACAGGGCGACTTCGTCCCGACCCCGGGCGTGGGCGGCAAGCGCGTCACCTGGCAGGACCGCGTCACCAACGACCTGGCCGACGGCGACTGGTACACCCCGGGCGCCAAGCCGTGGACCGTGGTCCGGACCGGCTTCGACGACGGCACGTTCATCGACTACCGGCCCAGGCCGAACGACGGCGCGGGGGGCGCGGGGCCCAACACCCGCACCTCCATCGATGCCCACAACGGCGACTGGACGATGTACAACCACCACGGCGTCGTCGTCGGTCGTTCGGATTCCTTTCCCGATCCCAACGGGGCCGGGCACCTCGACATCGTCGGCACCATGGGGGCGAACACCCGCCGGTTCCGGTGGCACGACGCGGCCCACCCGGAGACGGGCGGCATCCGCACCACCGCGTTCGAGCGGCAGATCACGCCGTGGCACTTCGACCGCGAGTCGTTCCAGGACTACGACGCGACCGGCAACCTCATCCGCGACCATCGACAACTCGGCGAGGGTCTGAGCGTCGTGGCGTGGCGTGGCGTCGACGCCCGGGGCAATGAGGTCTGGCACTGGAACAAGCTGGACCCGAACGGCAATGTGATGTCCTTCGGCGACGGCGTCGGCGACCGCGTCCGGCACTGGTTCGACGCGGACGGCAACCGGCTCCCCGGCTGGGCGAAGGGCGCCCGGTGGTCCGACCGGATCAGCAGCCTCGACGACCAGGTGGTCCAGGAGATCCCGGAGCGCAAGTTCACCAACGCGTTCCGGGACTCTCTCACCGACAGCCCGTTCCGGGTGCGCGACTTCCGCCCCTCGCCCACCACGGCGTTCGACCGGCACGTGTGGCAGGAGTCCGACCAAGGCATCCTCGCCCAGGTCAAGATTCGGCTCTCGGACGGCACGTTCCTGGAGACGAACAACTTCAACAAGCACGCGCGGCGCTACGACACGGACGGCGTCACCGTCATCAACGACCGCACGATCCCCGGGTACATCCACGAGTACGACGTCAACGGCGTCGACACCATCATCGGACGGGAGACGCACTTCACCGGCTGGGCCAACGAATACCGCGGCCTCAACCGCACGTTCCGCGAACCGAACCGCTGGACCTTCGGTCCGTCCGTGGACGGCGAGGCGGTCCCGGCGCCGTTCGCGCTCCGGGCGATCCAGTCCATCGGCATCGACATGACGCACGAGTTCCTGCTCGACTTCGCCATGAACCTCGTCGTCCTGTCCATGGTCCGGATGATCTCCGGCGGCGCGTTGAGCATGGTGGACGTCGGACGCGCCGCGTTCGGCGCCTCGTTGAGTTCGATGACCAAGGGCAGCGTCTCGGCGGCGCACATGGCGTTCAACCGGGGCGGCTGGAAGGTGCACTGGTCGAACATCGACTACGGGATGCCGGGGAGTTGGCGGCCCAACGACGACAGCCACAACACCGAGTGGGGGGCGAACGAGCGTCCGGTGCGGTGGCGCGGCGGCACCTACGAGTTCACCCTCGGCCTCGCCACCGGCGCGCTCGCCGGGTTCGTCAGCGGCGCGTCGCAGTCCGCCATCTTCGGGGTCCGCAGCGCCGACGGCGCGATCATCAAACTCACCGGCGGAGACGCCGCGTTGGCCGGCCTGGCGTCCATGGTCGGCGGGGCTCTCGACACCGTCTCGGTCGGCGCGCTCCGCACCCTGGTCCAGCACTTGGTCGGCAGTCGGTGGATCCACCGCCAGGGGCCGATGGACATCTTCGTGGTCGGCGCACTGGGCAAGCTGGTCGACAAGCTCGTCGGCCTGCTGGTGTTCAGTCCCGCGACCGTGCGCTGGATCGGCCATGTGCCCGACGGAACGTCGTCCGACAACCTACTGCCAGGAACGGGTACCGGATGAGCACACCGGTCTTCCGCGTCGGCCCCAGGGGCCGAGGCGCCCACCGCGACATCGGGGCCGCACTCGCCGCCGCACCCGCCGGCGCCGAAATCCTCGTCGCGCCCGGCGAGTACGAGGAGCGCCTGCGGCTGGAGCGGCGGGTGGTCCTGCGGCCGGAGAACGGGGCGGGAACCGTCGTGCTCCGCCCGCCGGCCGGAGTGGCCCTGACCGTCGCCGCCCCCGGTTGCGTGGTCCGCGGCCTCGTCCTGCACGGCGCCGACCCGGCGGAGCCGGTGGTCCGGGTGGAGGACGCGGCCGGCCTCACCCTCGACGCGTGCGAACTCGACCGCGGCCGCGTGGACGTGCTCGGCTCGGCGAAGGCGAGCGGCAACGCGCGGAACGCCACACTCACCCTCGCCGACACCCTCGACGCCGACCTCGGCGACCCGACCGGCGGCGGCGTCCTGCTGATCCGCCGGACCCGGCTGCGCGGGGCGCGACACGCCGCGGTGGTGCTGGACGGCGACGCCCGGGCCCGCGTCGAGGACACGACCCTGGAGACCATCGACGGCGTCGGGGTGGTGTTGTCCGGTCACGCGGTACTGATCGCCGACCGGTTGCGGGTGCGCGAGACCTCCGGTTCGGCGCTGCGGGTACGCGGCGACGCCCGACTGCTGGCCCGGGACAGCACGCTCGACGGCGCCGGACGCAACGGCGTCCTGGTCGAGGAGCGCGGCGAGGTGTGCCTCGACGACTGCCGCGTGCGCGACGTCGGGCGCAGCGGCGTCCAGGCCGAACACGAGGCCCGCGTCCACCTCGACGACTGCCGGATCACCGACGCCAAAGGCAGCGCGGTGGCGGTCGGCGGTACGGCGCACCTCACCGCGCACGGCTGCCGGATCGCCGGCCCGGCCGCCAACGGCGTCGTCGCGCTCGGCGAATCCGAGGTGACCGTGACCGCGTCGCTGATCACTCGCACCGGATTCACCGCGGTGCACCTCGGCGCGAACGCCCGAGCCCGGATCGGCGGTTGCCGTCTCGACGGCAGCGAGGAACACGGCTTCGCGGTGGTGGGGTCCGCCGACGCGGAGATCGTGGACACCACGGTCACGGGGGCGAGCATGTGCGGAGTGCACGTGGCCGACCAGGCCACGCTCTCGATGCGCGCCGGCCGGATCGAGGGCGGCGAGACGGGCGTCCGTCTGCGCTCCTCCACGGCCTGCGAGCTGCGCGAATGCGTGGTGAGCGGGCAGCGCAGGACGGGCGTCGAGATCGGCACCGACGCGGTCGCCGCGCTGTACGCGACCCGGATCGCCGAGACCGGCAGCGCGGGTGTCAGCGTCGACGCCGGTGCGCGGCTGCGGATGGACGGTGGCGGCATCTTCGCGGTCGGCGGCAGCGGACTGGTGGTGGGGCGCGGCGCCGAGCCGACGGTGCGCGGCATCCGGGTGGACGGGACCGCGAAGAACGGCATCCTGTTCGGCGAGGGCGCGCGTGGGGTGATCGAACACAGCGACCTGTCGGCGTGCGCGTACCCCGCCCTGCACATCGGCCGCGACGCCGAACCGCGCTTCGTCGGCTGTCGGGTCTTCGACTGCGCACAGGACGTCGGCCACAGCGAGGGTGCGCGCCCGGTGTTCGAGGAGTGCGTGTCCGTCCGGGTGGCCGCGCCCTCGCTGCCCACCCTGTCGGAGGCGTCCACGCGGACACCGCGCCAACCCGCGGCACCGCCCGGGGTCGCGGCCGGCGTCGCTTCGGCGGGCGGGCCGCCCACGGTCGCCGCGCCGGTGTCGGCCGACCTGGCCGAGTCGGGCGAGGCTCCGCCGCCGCCCGAGACCCTGGAGGACCTGCTCGCCGAACTCGCCGAACTCGTGGGACTGGGCGGCGTCAAACGCGATGTCGGCGGCATGGTCAAGCTGATGCAGACGGTGCGCATGCGTCAGGAGGCCGGGCTGCCCGCGCCACCGCTGAGTCGTCACCTGGTCTTCGCGGGCAACCCGGGCACCGGGAAGACGACCATCGCCCGCCTGTACGGAAGGTTGTTGAAGGCGCTCGGCCTGCTCGAACGCGGCCATCTGGTCGAGGTCGACCGCAGTTCCCTGGTCGGCGAATACGTCGGGCACACCGGCCCGAAGACGACCGAGTCGTTCAATCGTGCCCGCGGCGGCGTGTTGTTCATCGACGAGGCGTACGCGCTCGTGCCCGCCGGTGTCGCGAACGACTTCGGCGGCGAGGCCGTCGCGACGCTCGTGAAGCTCATGGAGGACCACCGGGACGAAGTCGTCGTGATCGTCGCCGGATACCCCGGCGAGATGGAGCGGTTCATCGCCTCGAACCCGGGCCTGTCCTCGCGTTTCACCCGCAGCCTGCTGTTCGACGACTACTCGGCCGACGACCTGGTGCGCATCGTCGAGCACCACGCCGGCCTGCACCGCTACGAACTCAGCATCCCCGCGCGCAAGGCGCTCGGCGAGTTGTTCACCGCGATGCCGCGCGGTGCGCAGTTCGGCAACGGCCGCACCGCGCGCCAGGTGTTCCAGCAGATGACCGAGCGTCAGGCCATGCGGATGGCCGAGATCGACACGCCCGACGAGCGGCAACTGGTCGTCCTCGACGAGATGGACCTCCCGCGACTGGTCGGCTCCGACTGACGGCGCACACCGCCCCGTCAGAATGTCGTGCCCACGAAGGAGAGCTTGTGTCCGAACCCAACGAAACCGGCGCGCACGTCGGTTCGTCCGCGCCCTCGTTGGCGCAGGCGTACGCCCGCCGGCCGACCCGGCCCCGACGCGGTCTCGCACCGGGGCGCCGGGTGTGGGTCTCGCTCGGCTCGGCCGCGGGCATCGCCGCGGTCACGACGCTGGCCGTGGCGCTGACCCCGACCGGCGCGAGCGGCGACACGTCGGCCGGCGATCGCACGGTCGCGGCCGCGGGGGCGGGGACGGGGGCGGGGGTGCCGGGCGCCGTGCCGCCCGGGGAACCCGGGGCGGTCGGCGCACCGGGTGCGCGTGGTCTGCCCGGTTCACCCGGGGCACCGGGTTCGCCTGGAGCACCCGGCGCGCCCGGCCTACCCGGTGCACCCGGCGCACCGGGGGAGGCCGGCGCGCCCGGCGAGGCCGGCTCGACCCCGACGGGCGCCGGGTCGACACCGCCCGCCACGACTCCCGCGCCGCCGGTCGCCGAGCGACCCCCTGCCGCCGGGCGACCCGCGACGCAACCCGCGATGGAGCCCCGGCAAATGCCGCTGACCAAACCCGCCCCGGAGCAACCCAAGGTGGCGCCCCAGCCCCCGCCGGCCCAGCCGAAGCCGAACGTCCCGGGCAACCCGCTGCGGAACGGGTACTCCGGCAAGTGCCTGAGCGGGTCCGCGGGTTCCGACGGCACGCCGCTGGTCCTGTGGTCGTGCAACGGAGACGTGAACCAGAAGTGGGACATCAGATCCGACGGCACGATCCGCACCAAGGGCCTGTGCATGGACGCGGCCTGGGGCTCCACCCAGAAGGGCACCGTCATCCAACTCGCCTACTGCAGTGGGAACCCCGCCCAACAGTTCACGCTGCGCGGCAACAACATCTACGCGAAGGCTTCCAACATGTGCGCCGACGTCTGGGACTTCAAGACCAACGACGGCGCGGCAATCCGCCTCCACCCCTGCCACGCCGGGCAGAACCAGGTGTGGACCCGCGCCTGAGTGCCGCAACGCCCGCTCGACGGCCCTGACCGAACCACGGGCCGCTCCGCCCCGAAACAGGGGCCGGGGGGGGGGGGGGGGGGGGGGGGGGGGGGGGGGGGGGTCGGGGCGGGGGGGGGGGGGGGGGCACGGCCGGCCCGGCATATGCTCTGTGGTGAGGGGGGGTGTGGGCTGGACGGGGCGGTATC